>PWUG01000375.1 GCA_003562605.1 Syntrophomonadaceae bacterium
CAATATTGGCAGCTTATATTCAAAGATATAAATTATAAATATAAGAAGGATTTATATCGCATAAAACAGAAATAATTAAGATTCGTAGCTGTTTGCATTTACTGTTAGGCCATCATTAAGGCAATGCCAAAAAGGAGACAGGAGAATGATGAAAAAACGCAAGGGGTTTGCCTGGATACTTATTGTTTCTGCAATTTTTTTACTCCTCAGTGGTTGTATCGAAATGGGTATTGATTTTAATGTCGACAAGGATGGTTCCGGAAAAGCAATAATTAGCATTGCTGCAACTGATGCCATGTATAATGACGTAATTGACGACTTACTTTCTGATACTCCCCCCGACGCTTCGAATGTGAAGATCGAGACTAAGATGGTTGACGGGAAAAAGGTTGCCGAAGTTGATATTGGCTTTAACAATGTTGCCGAACTCGGTGATTACGGGTTTGATGTGACCCACACGGTTAATAACAATATTCATCGCGTTGAAATCGCTCAAATTGAAGGATTCCCCGTTTCGGCCACCCTGCAGATGCCCGGCAAAATAACAAACAGCAACGGTACTGTCTCCGGTTCTACAGTCACCTGGCCTGCCGGAACGATGACCAGCGCCTACTGGGCGGAGTCTGAGGAAGGCGGAGGGTTTGGAAATATGCTTATGATCATTTTAGCTGTAGTCGTTGCCCTCTTGATCATCGGAGTCGTATTATTCCTGGTTCTGGGCAGGAAGAAGCAGCCTGTTTACGCCACACCGGGAGGGCCGCAGGGATCGTTTTGCCAAAACTGCGGCAATCCAATGGGACCAAGTGACGCCTTCTGCCAGGTCTGCGGTACCAGGAGATAAAATAATCCGATAATATAAATATGCTTTGCCTTGTCTGCCCCGGCCTTCATCATAGGACCGGGGCTTTTTCATGTTCAGGTAGATCTATCTACCGGCAAAAAACCCACTTAGTGTTATAATGCAAATAAGGGAAAACAAATATGGAGATAATGGAGTGAGTGTGCCCCGTGTCAAACATTGATTTAATCGCCACCGCTACTTTCGGCCTGGAAGCAGTTGTAGCAGAAGAGGTCAAAAACCTGGGCTACCGGGAAGTTAAAGTTGAAAATGGAAAGGTAACGTTCAGCGCGGATGAAAGCGCTATTTGCAGAACCAACCTTTGGCTGCGCTGTGCCGACCGGGTTCGCCTTAAGGTTGGCGAGTTTGAAGCTCTCTCCTTCGATGAACTCTTCGAAAAAACGAAGGCGCTGCCCTGGGCTGATATACTGCCGGCTGATGCAGCTTTTCCTGTAGATGGCAAATCAGTACAATCTAAACTGTTCAGTATTTCTGACTGTCAGGCCATTGTTAAGAAAGCTGTTGTAGAAAGTATGAAAAAACGCCACCGCACCAGCTGGTTTGAAGAAAAAGGCCCACTTTACAGGATTGAAGTTGCCCTTTTAAAAGATATAGCCACTATAACCATCGATACCAGTGGTCCCGGACTGCACAAAAGAGGTTACCGCGCAGTCGCCAGCGAAGCGCCTCTAAAAGAAACCCTGGCTGCCGCCCTGATTCTGCTTGCACGCTGGAACCCTTCCATCACCCTGATCGATCCTTTCTGCGGTTCGGGCACCATTCCAATTGAGGCCGCCCTGATCGGGATGAATCTGGCTCCGGGGATGAACCGCGAGTTCGCCTCAGAAAAATGGCCTGCAATACCGCGTCAACTCTGGCATGATGCTCGAAGGGAAACTCATGATAAAGCTGAATATGAACGGCCCATGGAAATATCCGGCACCGACATAGAGAGCAACCTTGTTTCGATAGCCCGCAGAAATGCCTCAGAAGCAGGAGTGGATGACAAGATCCACTTCCAGGCCAGACCATTCTCTGAGCTCAGTTCAAAAAAGAAGTTTGGCAAGATAATCTGCAATCCCCCTTACGGGGAGCGGCTTAGCAGTGAAGATGAAGTAAAAGAGCTATACAAAACCATGGGGGCAAAATTTAAGGAGCTGGACACCTGGTCATTTTACGTCCTGACCGGATATGAAGCTTTCGAAACGCTGATCGGTAAAAGAGCCTCTAAAAGAAGAAAGCTTTATCACGGCAATATCAAAACCCAGTATTACCAGTATTTCGGACCCCGGCCACCTCGCAGATCACATAACTTTTAGCTGCCAATTATTATACAAAACAATAAGTTTGATAACAGCAGCGCTCCATCCCTTATTTGGGAAAGATGCCGATGTGACCATTGGACAAGAGATTGCGCTCTTTTTGCCTAAAGCTGGTTTTTGCCTGAACCCGACCCCTGGCACTACCGGGGCGATCTAGGGGCGAAACTTATGGAAATGCCCTGCTGTTTTGCTGTATGAGCTGCGGGCGAGTTTAATTTTCCCTGAATTGGCTTGACGCTATCCATATCCTTTAGGCCGGCTTTCTTTGCAGGGTTTGATAAAAATGATACAATAAAGTTTGATGATTAATATTTTTTTGACATGAGAACCTAAACTGCTGAGAGGACCTATCTGCTGATGCAATCGAAAAAGCGTCTCTTCTTAGGGCTGTTCTTGTTGTTAACCCTGATTATGCTTACCGCCCTGGCCTATCTCTTTTTGTTTATTACGAGACCGGATGCGGTTATCTTTCAGTTCACATTTTATGTGACAACCACTTTTTTAGCGATCCTGGCCGGACTATCATTGCTTGTATTCGCTATCCTGGTGATATCATTATTGAGAGGGGAACCGCTTGCCGGCTTTAGCCGCCTGGTCCAGAAAACCCTTGTCTTCTTCTTTCCCCTGGTTATGCAGCTCGGACGGCTGCTTCGGATAACATCAGAAAATATCCAGAGGTCTTTTATTGAGATAAACAACCGCCTGGTTGAATTAAAAATGATCAGAGTGCCCGCAAACAAACTGCTGCTCTTACTTCCACATTGCCTGCAGGATGAGGATTGTCCCCACAAGATCACCAGGAATCCTTTTAACTGTAAGCGGTGCGGCAGATGCCCCGTTGATAAGCTTATCGACATGGCTGAAAGATGGCAGGTTAAAATTAAAGTTGTAACCGGGGGAACCCTGGCGCGCCAGGCAGTAAATAAACTGCGTCCGGAATGTATCCTGGCTGTAGCCTGTGAAAGAGACCTCTCAACCGGCATAGTTGACAGTTTCCCTTTACCCGTTTGCGGGGTGCTGAACGAAAGGCCTTCCGGGCCCTGCTTTAACACAACAGTGTGCTTTGATGCTCTTGAAGAAAAGCTGGTTAACCTGCTTGGAAACAAGACCGTCCAACCCTGATATAAAGCTAATCCTGGCGGGCTGTGCCTTAACCGCCGCAGCATCTTCAAGGCCAGGTAGAAACCTGCCAATGCCACCAAAACATGAACCGGGTTTAATCATCTCACTATCTTTACAACATTTTCAACTGTCCATCGCTTGGTTTGCGGGGGTGACCGTACAGTGTGCTCGAGTTGGCATGCATACTTTAACCGGAATTTCGCTCTCTTCAAGAGCTTCATCTCGGGTTTTTACGGAGTTTAATCTATCAGCAGGAAATGAAGATGATAAGGCGAAATAAGTAGCTTTGATTCGGTAACAACATATGATCATGCAGTCCAGACGGAGGAAAAACCATGTTCAGCCTTGGCAGCACAGGACAGGATCGCGCAAGCAGCGGTAAAAATGATAACAGCGATCGGCTGATAAACCTTCTTTTGGAAGGTCAATGCGAGCTTTTTGCCCAGCTTTTTGGAAAAAGCGTCCAGCCAATTTTGATTACCGGCAAAAATGAGCTTACAGTCGATGTCAACCCCGCGTTTGAAAATCTTTTTGGCTATAAAAAAGGTGAACTGTTAAACCGCGATGCTGCCGATCTGATCGTTCCTGAAGCTCATCGCATGGAAGCAGCCTTATTCATCGATAAAATAAAGAATAACGAAACTATGACTGCTTTAACCCAGAGAATGACCAAGTATGGCGAATTAATTGATGTCGAAGTTGTAGGCAGCCCTATAACCCTTCGGAACAGCATTGCCGGAATGTTAGTTATGTATAGAGATCGCCGCGTGGAAACCAAAGCACTAAACGATTTGCGAAAGGAAAGGGCTTTTTTCAAGCAGCTCTTTGTCAACTCTCCCGATCCTACTGCTATAGTTGACGGTCAGGACAGAATTTTAGATTTCAATGAACCTTTCAGCACCATGTTCGAGTATAGCCTTGATGAAGCCAGGGGGGCATATATTAACGATATTATCGCCTCTGAAGAATATTATGAAGAAACGGCCTTTTATTCAGATATACTGATTACCAAAGGCGAACCTGTAAGAGCGGAGACTATTCGAATTAGCAAGACCGGAAAAGCTATCGAAGTGGAACTGATCGCCTTTCCTATTTTCCTTGACGAAAGCAAGTTGGGAGCAATAGCAATCTATCGGGATATTTCCAGGCGGAAAGAAAAAGAATTGGAAATTAAAAGGCTGGCCTATAGAGATACTTTAACCGGAGCTTACAACCGCTTGTACGCTTACGAAAACCTGGAAGCAAGAATCAAGGAAGCATCCGATAATAAAGGCAAAACAGCTTTTATTTATTTCGACCTGGATGGTTTTAAAAAAGTAAATGACGAAAAAGGTCACAGCGCAGGAGATGAGTTGCTAATAAATATTGTCAAGCGCTTCCGTAATCACTTTAAAGATCAAGTCGAGCTTTGCCGGGTCGGTGGAGACGAGTTCCTGGGAATTATTAACGATCCCCATGCCGCAAATACGGTCGATTACCTGACCCGGTTAAAGAATCTTTTTAAGGAACCTTACCGGGTAAAAAGTGAAGATATTTATTCTGCGCTGAGTTCCGGTTACGCAGAATACCCGGAGGACGGCCTGGATATTGATGCCCTGGTTCATATCGCAG
>PWUG01000161.1 GCA_003562605.1 Syntrophomonadaceae bacterium
GCTGAAGTGGTACTGATGCCAATGCTTGTGCCGCTATCATATATAATAGAATCTGTTAGCGTGGTTTCCGTATTGAATCTTGGAATAAAATTAGTTGTGCCGCTGCCTTCAATCCCTCCAATTTGTCCTGCGCTTAGTTTTTCCCATGTACCTATTCCCTCTGAATCAGAGATCAGGGCAAAGCCCGAAGAAGCGTTAGTCGGCATTCGGAAACCGAGCATGCTGACTGTACCGCCAACATCTAAAGTATAAGCCGGACTAGAGGTACCGATGCCAACATATGTTCCATCATCATATATAGTAGAGGTACTTACAGTAGAAATGCCTGTCCATCTGGTAAGATAGTTGGTCATGCCAGTACCAGTTATTCCGCCGGCATCTCCAAGAGGACTCCAAATACCGACGCCGCTGTCATCAACAGAAGTTAAAACATAAGTACTGGAAGCACCGGTAGGCATTATAAAGCCTGCAACTGTGGCAGTAGCAGTAGTCCTTAAATCACCCGCAACATCTAAGGTATATGCGGGACTGGTAGTGGCAATACCAACCCTGAGATTTTCAACAGTACCATCACCGTCTGTTTCTGAGTAAATGGTTAGAATGGCTTTTTCATCTATTTCAGCAGTATAGCTCATTGGTAATCCGGGAGTCGTGGTGCTGACCGGCATATTAATCCAGGAAATGACTCCTGAGTCAGAAGCAAACTCCATGGCTCCCAAAAAAACCTTACCCCTGAATTCCTGATCATCTACAGTAACTATCCTGTTCAGATCAAGGTCGTAATAAGTATTGGCAATAGCAAAAACCAAACCAAAAACAATCAGGCCGGGAATAACTGCCAGTAGGATGTTTTTTAATTTATTTTGTTTTGGCTTAGTTTCTGCCATTGATTTAAATTTTTAATTTCTAATTTTTATTTGAAAGGCTAGGAGAGGTTAGACCTCTCCGGGCATCTTCTCCGGGCGTTATGTTTGGGAGAAGCTTTGGGAGAGGTTAGACCTCTTCGGACCAAATTTTACACTGTCATTTTGCATTTTGATTTTTGAATTTCCATTTGGATTTCCTTGGCTTAGCCGAGGGGGTATATTTAATTTTGTATTGCGGTTTTGCCCTTTGCGCTTTTCGCTTTTTACTTCTTATTATTGGTTACCTGGCCGCATCGGCTACGCCGAAGGCGTTGCAGGCGGGGAAATTGAAAATTTTAGAATTAGTCTTTGATGCAGCGGACGGAATAGCCTTCCGCTTTAGAATATTGGGCTCTGAAAACACGCGTCGTATAAAAACTAAGGAACCGGTGAAAAGCACCATCTTCAATACTGGGATGCTGAGAAGAAGACCATAAAGACGCACCGAATCTTCGCTCCATATAATCGCCGTCTGTGTTACGATAGCCGGCGGCAGGAATATCTAAACCTGAAAAACCAAAACCCTCATCTCCTGTCAAATCTCCAGAAACCCAGGCCTGGTGAGCAACATGATTGGCCATCTTACTGCCTTCATTTGTACCTCGCCAGCCCGTAGCGTCCTGCTCCTCCACACTCATGCCCAAGGCATCCTCTAGTTGTTTCCACTCGCTGTCTGAAGGCAAATGCCAGTCATCAGGACAGATGCCCTGTACGCCGCTTGGATTACTATTACTACTTGTTGCTCCATTCATTGCCGCTGACCACTGATATAACATTCCCAAGGTAGCGACTGAGGTGCAATCCTCTTCGTTATACATGCCAAATTGCGGACAGGAATAATAAGCGTTATCACTATCCCAACCCTCTGCTCCTCCAAGTGCTGGCCCCTTTGTAATTGGACTACCATCAGGATATTTGGTCGTCCGCATATTTTCTTTTGTCCAGCATTGATTGCCTATTAAAACCGTATTATATGTATTCCCATCTGCGTCATTTACCGTATCTGTACCACAAAGGAATTCCGGCTCTTCTGGTTCTTCCGGCTCGCTTATTTTAAGCGGTTTGGCAGCGATTATTGTTTTTTTCTGACTATCGCTAGCATCAATAACCATTTTACTATCAGGAAAGCGTGATTCATCAAAAATAGTTTTCGGATCAGAGCCGGCAAAACCCCAAAATCCGGCCAAAATGAGACCTGGTAAAACAGCTAAAACAACCCTTTTCCATGTTCTTAATTTATTCGAGTTGGACTGAATCATATAATGGTATTTGGTATTTGGTATTTGGTATTTGGTATATGGTATATGGTATTGCGCTATCTTCTGCAATATTTTATTAAGCCATTAATCAATTTATTCACTCTCACTGACTGCTCAAAGGCCTTGTCAAAAGTTTCTTTGTTCAAATAGCTTACGTCTCTTGCTATTAACAGCTGGTTCTGAAGTTCAGTATTCGATCCTTTAGCCATAAAGTAAAATTGGATCTTTTCCTTTAAAGATTGCCTGGAGAATCCTTCAGCAATATTTGAAGTTATGGAAACGGCAGCTCTTCTAAGCTGACCTGTTAAGCCAAACAGCTCTTCTTTCGGAAAAGTTTTTGCACATTCATAAATCATAATCACCAATCTATGAGCCTCTTTCCATGTATCCAAATCCATAAAAGATTTAATCTTTTTCTCTTCCATACGCCATACGAAATACGTTATACGAAATACATTTACTGGATTCTATCGTAAGCTGCCAGGAAGATCTGGAAAATTCGGATCGTATCACCATTAGGATCAACATCCAAACGCCAAGTTTGATCAGTGGGAATCTCAACCTCAACTATGGCTGCTTCACCCGATGCCTGGCTGAAGTTAGCTTCATTCGTTCCTTCCAGGGAAAAAGTATCAAACTGACCCGGCGTTCCACTCACCTGCCAAACCTGCCAATCACTCTGTCCCGTACCGGCAGCGGCGTAACGAATAGCAAGCTTATAAATTCTCTCTGTTCCGGTAGCTGCATCTTCAAAAGGATAATTATTGATCGTCCTGGAAATAGTAACATAAGTGTTGGTGGCTGTTTGGACCGGTAAATCAAATCCCATAATCGGAATCATTTCTCTGAGAATTTCCGTGCCGGCTTTACCTATTTCGTAACCTTCCTGCGTTCTGATGTAAGTACTGGTGGCAAGCTGAACGATATTGCCTTCCGGGTTTAAAAGAATATTACCACCATCAGTAGTTCTAATTTCCAGCTGACCGGCATATTCAAGCAAAGGAGCTACTAGCCCACCGCCAAGCGTAAGTATACTAGTCGTGCTATTCCAGGTAAAAAATTCTGAGCTACTTAAAGTATTTTCTCCCGTCCAGAAAGTTACTCGACCATCCTGACCGTCACCGGTTATCCCGCCAACTCCTTCAACCGATTTCCAGATCAGCTGACCCGATCCATCGGTAGTTAAAACGAAGTCTTCAGTTCCATAGCCAGTTGGCCAGTAATATTCTGTATTGCCGGCCATAGTGGAAGTGGCTCTGAATCCCAAATAATATCCACCCGCATTACTAGAATATATTCTCAATTGTCCAGCGTTATTGGCGCTGCCAAGCGAAAGAGCCCGACTACTGGTGCTCCATTCAAAATTACTATCCTGAATCAATCTACCAAGCGAATCGGCAAAAATAACGCCCCCGGAAACACTTAAATTATCTTCAGCTTGCAGGGCAATGGTGCCATCTAAGTCAGGAAGAGTATAAGTTCTGTCTACTGAAGCCAATGTGCCTATGGTTAATTCTCCTGTTCGGTCATTATCGTGGAACCATAAAGACGTACTAGTTGCAGAACCACTTTGAACAAAACATTCAGGACCTTCACAGTCGCCAATTTTAATGATACCTCCAATTTCGCCATCTCCCGGCTGTCTCCAAGAAAGCTCACCTGATGCGTCTGAAACAAGAATTCTCATTCCCTCAGGTAAAGCTTCAGGCCAAATATAAGTACTTGTGGCAGCTAAATCGGAAGGAGCCCTGAACGAAACATAATTACTGCCATGGCCACCCATAAATCTTAATAATTGATTTTCTGCAGAAAGAACAACATCGCCCTCGCTGAACAAAGTAGAAGTAGCAACTTGAAAACCATAACCTAATGCCGGGTCCTGATCAGGTCCTCCGCCGACAATTAATCCGGCAGTTGCCCTAAGCATTCCCGTTACTCTTTGGATTTCTTCTACTATTACTTCGTTAGTGTCAATGTTGTAGTACATATTGGCAGCAATCAGGATTCCGGCGGCAATCATAATTGAACAACCGATAAAGAGAAATGAAACGAATCTTGTACCTTTTACTAATTTTAATTTATGTTTTAATATATTCATGTTTTTTTGTTAATTATTTATTTCAACGAGTTCGACCTTTCCCGGTAGTAGAAATTTGACTTGCTTCGCAATATTACCCCTCTCTCTAAACTCCTTGCTAGAAACCATCTAATCTATTTATGTTTGATGCCTCAAAAAATTAGATAGACCTGATCAAAACATGGAGGGCGGGGCTGTCAAATTTTCACTACCGGGTTTTAAATTTTTACTCGTTGATCGTTTATTTTTTATTATCTTTTCCGACCTTTCCCCGTGAGATAGCGAGCTTGCGAACCCTATCTTATGGGGCTTATTTTTATTTTTTGCTTTTTAATTTTTATTCAATTTCATTAAGAAGTGTAAAGTGTAAAGCGTAAAGCGAAAAGCTACAGCTTAAAACTTAAAACTTTTAGTTTTGAACTGCGGTTTTGATTTTTGATTTTTACCTTTTGATTTTTCATATATTATTATTTTGAATTTTGCATTGTAATTTTACACTTTTAGCTTTTCGCTTTTAACTTCTAATCATTGATTGAAAATTGAAAATTGAAAATTGAAAATTATTTAGTCTATCTGATCAAATAC
>PWUG01000352.1 GCA_003562605.1 Syntrophomonadaceae bacterium
ACCCTGCTGGCTACTTCGGCATTGGGATAATCCAGCGGGTAGTCGGCAAGCTCGATCAAGGGGAAACGACCCGGCTCATAGGAAGGGCAGGAAAGGCCGATCTCCGCCACTCCTTCCAGCACCCCGTCAAACATATTGAAGGGACCGAGCAGCGTTCCGCCGGGGAAGGTTTCAACCTGAACCCAGCCGTCGGTACGCTCCTCCAGGCGGGAAGCCCATTCCTCCATCTGGACAGCGGGAAAAGTCCCCGCCGGGGCAAAGAAAGCATACCTCAGGGTAATTGTTTCCCTCGGTTCTTCCACAACGTCTTCGTCATCTTCATCATCTATTACGTCTACCACTTCTTCCGGCACATCATCCGGAGCGCAGCCAACAAACATCGCCCCCATAATAAGGGCGAGACCGAAAAGAACCAGGACCATCCAATTTAAACTTTTCATAAACATAGCCCCCCAAATTTTTTGATACTATTCCCTTGCCGGAAAAATATGACCTATTTCTCACCCCCAGGAATAAAGAATCAATAAATTAACGCTTTTATGGAATCTTAATATTTTCAGTTTATTTTACCACGTCCTTTCCTCCTGAGCCTATGGCAGATCCAAACAAATATTTTTTTGTTTTTTTGTATAAATCAGATAGTTTATGAGAGGTTTTTGATCTCCAGGACCTTTAGAGCCAGCTGCAGGTTAAGCCTTGTTTCCGAATCATTCAGATCTATTCCCGCAATGTCCTGGATTTTTTGCAGGCGGTATTTCAGAGTATTCAGGTGAATGAAAAGATTGTCCGCGGTTTTCTGGTTATTAAAATTGGACGAAATATACTGCCGGATCGTTTTGATCAAAACCTCGTTATTTTTCTCCCGGTCGTACTGCAGGATCGGACCGAGGGTCTGATTCACAAAACGCTTCAGATTTGCATCGTCCTTAATGCTGAACAATAGCTTGTAAGCTCCCAGGGTTTCATAGCTGATTACCTGGTCTTTCCTGCCGAACTTCCTCGCTATGAAAATCGCCCTCCTGGCTTCCTGGTAGGAATTCTTAATTTCATCGATGCTCTCGCTTACCTTCCCGATGCCGACAGAAACAGTGATCTCGGGAACCATTTCTTTTACCCTCTCTTTAATCAGGGGAGCTGCCTCGGTCAGTCCCGGCAAAGGCTTATGCTTTGAATAAGGCGCAATGACAACAATGGCATTGCTTTTTATCCCGGTCATTGATGACGGAATTTTCTCTTCCACGAAGTTCCTGACAATATCGAAAACACGCCGCTTTAACTGGGACTTAAAACCTTCGTTGCCCTTTTGTTTATTAAGATGCCGGGAATAATCATCGATATCGACACAGATAACCTGGTAGGGATCGGAGAGGTCACAACCCAGGTATGAAGCTCTCTGGATCATCTCTTTGGCGGAATGATAGCTGCCGTTCAGAAGATCATCAAGGAAATCGCCGCTGACCCTCTCTTCCGCTTCGTAGGCAATCTTGCTCTGCATCATTTTCAGGGTAAAAACCGTAACAGCATGCTCGATGGCAAGAAATTCCATCTCGCCAAGTTTCTGAAATTCGTTTTCCAGGATTGAAACATAACCCAGAATATTGTTGGCCAGGGCAATTGGCGCAATCAACCGTGCCCGGGTCATACCGCCTTCCGGAAATGGAGTGAAGAGTACAGCCTGCTTAAAATTATTGACCTGCTGGATCAACTTCCGGTAATTTTGATCTTCCCAGAGATCTTTTGACATCGATTTTTCAAGCAAAAGGAGGTTTTCTTCTCCACCGCTCAGGTGCGAACCGAGTATTTTGAAAAACTGATCCTGGACGATAACGTCACGTTCGATCAACTGGGCCAGGGTAAAGATAATCTCATCAAAGCCCTTGTCTCTTAAGACCAGCCTGGTAAGTTTGTTATGGACATCCATGGAGTGGCGGAGCAGTTCGTTTTTCTTTTCCAGCTGCTTGAAGAGGCGGGCATTTTCGATAACAATGGCCAGCTGGTAAGCGAGCAGTTCTAACAGGCGGGCATCGTCCGTTGTAAAAGAGCCTTTCTTTTTGTTTATGGTATGAAGCACTCCGGTCCTCTTGTTATCTACTACGAGTGGAACGGAAAGCGAGCTGCGCGCTCCGTAGATCCTGGCCAGCTTTTGATTGGTCACGTGATCGCGGTCTGTCATATTGCAAATGTAAGGTTTCCCGGTCAAAAAAACCTTTACGGCCACCCCGATCCCGTTCTCTGCATCGGTATCGGTAGAGAGGGCATAAGAAGTGAATTGTTCGTTGCTGACACCAAAGGCCGGTTTTTGTAAAACCAGAACCTTCCGCTCCTGATCATAGAGTAAAACCCCGCAGCTCTCCACATCGATAGTCGACTTTAACTCATCTAAGATCTTCTCTAAAACAAGCTCCAAATCATCAGTATTTGATGATAAATACTTGCTGAAACGCATCAGGGCATCCATCTCTTTGCGCAGCTTCCGGAACGAACTTTGCTGGCCTTTATTTTCCCATAGATTTGTTATATTATAGCCGATCAGCTCCAATAACTTTTCACCGGCGGAAGGAAAGGCCTTCGCATTGAAAGACCCTACTCCAACCAGGCCGATGTTCTTCGACGTAAGTTTTACAGGGTGCAGCAATAGCGAAGAGCATTTACGCTTAAGCAGGGGAGTCATAATCTTATTAAATTCGGGGACCTGGTCGGCAGGGCTCCCGGAAAATAACCCGGTTACATCCTCACCGGTCTTCCACTGCATTTTCTGCCACAGGGGGTCGCCTTCCCTCTCCTGTGAAAGATAGGCCGTAAGCTCGCCCTGGATCTGGTCATAGGCAATAAAAAAAGAAATATCAGTAGCAATGGTTGAGCGCACCAAAACTGCCGCATAATTCAGCCACTCTTCTGCGGCAACCCCCTGTGTCTCCCCTGGGAAACAGGAAACTGGTTCTCCGATATTTCCCCCGGCTGCTATTAAGTCATTCTTTTTCCGGGATATCCTGTGCATATTGATTCTCCTTAGATATCTCTTTCGTCAAAAACCCGCTTGGCCTTCCTTTCCGTCCGCGGCAAACACTGGCAGTCGACGATCTCTATCTGCGGCGAAACCCCTACCTTTGATTTTGTCATTCTAAGAAATTCTTCGGCAAGTTCGCTGCGATCACCGCAAAAGTCCTGGCTGCATTCCACGCGCAGAAGCATACTGTCCCTGCCCTGATCACGATTTAGAATAACCTGGTACTCGCAGCTAAGCCCTTCCATTTCAGAGATCATCTGGTCAATCTGCCCGGGATATACCAGAACCCCCCTGAACTTGAACATATCATCAGTCCGGCCTAAAATACGGTCTATCCGGAAAAAGGGGCTGCCGCAGGGACATTCTTCCACGATCTGGCGGGTTATATCCCTGGTCCGGTAACGGATCAGGGGCATTCCTTCTTTCCGCATGGTCGTTACAACCATCTCGCCTTCCTCTCCCGGGGGAACCGCTTTTCCGGTGGCGGGATCAATAATCTCAAAGATCAAATAATCGGACCAGTAATGGATTCCCTCGTGGACGTGACAGTCAATGCCCGTCCCGGGCCCGTAAGTTTCGGTCATACCGATAATGTCAAAGGTTTCTATGTTCAGAAGATCTTCTATCCTGGCGCGCATCTTTTCGCCCCATCGTTCCGAGCCGATCACTCCCACCCTTAATTTTATTTTATCCTGCAGACCTTGTTTGTTGACTTCTTCGGCCAAAAGCAGGGCATAAGAAGAAGTACAGCAAATTGCTGTGGCCCCGAGGTCGATCAACATCTCCATTTGAAGCTCATTTCCGCCAGGCCCAACCGGAATGGCCATCGCACCGAGCCTTTCGATGCCGAGCTGGAAACCGACACCTGCCGTCCATAAACCGTAGCCCACGGTAATCTGCACCCGGTCCTCGGGGGTAACCCCGGCAAAATGCCAGCATCTTGCCATCATTTCCATCCAATCATCAAGATCCTGGCGGGTATAATAGGCGACCGTCTTTTTCCCTGTAGTCCCTGAAGAGGCATGAATTCTGACAATATCCTTTTCCGGAACGGACATCAAACCAAATGGGTAAGCCTCTCTCAGGTCTTGTTTTTCGGTAAAAGGCAGCCTCGTAATATCATCTAACCGGCGGATATCATCCGGAGACACTCCGGCATCATCAAATTTTTTCCTGTAAAAATCACAGTTTTCGTAGGCGTGCCTTACGGTCCAAAGCAGCCCTTTTTCCTGCAATGCCAGCATTTCTTCCCGCGTACCCGGAACATTGTTGAAGTTTATCACCAAAATATAGACCTCCTGTAGAGTGATTTTTATCCGGGGATTTAACCGGACCGGGGATAACGGTTATTATAGTTTGCACAAAATTATATTCGCTCTTGCTCACACTATTCCTGCAATAAAATTTTTCTCAGGCCCGGATCAAGGCCGGACTGCACTAGCCGACCTGCCGGTAGCTTGGTTTGAAGGGGCGGTAGTGTCCAAGACCGCGGATAATCTGGAACAGGTTGCCGAGGTAAACCAGGTAGTAATACCACTTTTTAATCATACCGAGCAAGACTGCGATGGCGGCGTTAAACAGAAGGGGTAAGGGCGGCCAGATTAGATAAAAAAACGGAACTGTTACAATGCCGATCAAAACGATAAATGGATAAGGATAATAGCGGGCAAACTGAACCAATGTGCCTGCTTTAGCGCGCGCAGCCACGACCTGGCCTGCGCCAAAAAGATTCTTACCCCGCCACCGGGGTAGAAAGTTAAGTTTTATTCTCTCCAGAGTATTTAAGTACGGTGTATAATGGTCGGCCATG
>PWUG01000215.1 GCA_003562605.1 Syntrophomonadaceae bacterium
CTACTGGGCACTGGTTTTGATATTGGCGCTGAGCACCATTTTGGCGATGGTGTTGTTGTCCTGGGAACGGTTGTTTAAATTGCGTGATTCTGACGCAGAAAACGTCACAAGACGTTGCACGTTGATCAGTGAAAACTGTTAAGTTTAACCGGTTTGGTAACTTATTTAAACATGGGGACTTCCACATAGTGGTGGTCCCCATGCCCATACGGAAATTATCTTTTTGCGGCCCCTCAGATTTTTACCACTGTTCCAAAAACCAGTATCTCTGCCATGCCGGATGCAATTTGCGAAGAGGCGAAACGGATGCCAATAATTGCATTAGCGCCCATTATTTTAGCCTCGTCTACCATATCATCCATAGCTGCATCGCGCACGCTGGTCATCGGGTCGACATATTCTTTAACTTCCCCGCCAACCAGATTTTTAAAGGCGGCTAAAATATTCCTGCCAAGGTGTGCCGCCTTAACCCGGTTACCTCTCACGATTCCCAATACATTGGTTTTCCCCTCCTGCCGGACAGATTTGATCCTTTCCATAGTAAAAAAATTATCGGGTGGGTTTTTTTGAAATACGACCCTGATTGTTTTCTGATCAACCTTAAGCTGTTCCATTGTGACTACCCTCCTGAGTCTGCCTTCGTGGAGAAAGGCGACTCGATCAGCGATTCTCTCCAGATCATCCAAATAATGAGAAGATATCAGGATGCTTGTTCCTTCCCGGCTCATATAATCTTCAAGCAGCAAGTTTAAAAACTCGAGGCATCGCATGGGATCAAGGTCGTCGAGAGGTTCATCCAGGATCATTAAATCGGGAGATTGCCCGAGAGCCAGGAACAGAGCCAGCTGAGTTTTCATGCACCTGGATAGGTTTTCACAGGTTCATCAAGGGGGAGATGAAAACGCTGCAGTAGTTCACGGCAGTGATCGTTGTTCCACTTCGGGAAAAACCGCTTGTTAAAATCAATCGTATCTTTTACAGTTAAAAAATCATAGAGGAGTGGAAATATCACCAGGCATCGTAACCCCGTGAGTTTCCAGTAAGAACTACCCGGTTGTAAAATTTCTTTGTATAAAGATTAAGGACTTGACCCGGTTTGGTGGTGTGGGAGGGTCGGCGGCCTAACGGCCGCCCCCTATCCCGATGCTTAGCCTATATTTACTTTTCCGCCCGGGCCGCCCGCGGCGCCTTCTTTCCATTCAATCTCTATTTCAAACTGGTGCTTGATGTCCTTTTTAACTTCATATTTCAGCTCCAGCTTGGTCGCTCCGCCCGGCCTGATTTCAACCTGCTGGTCATCCTGTGAGAGGGTAAAAAAGCCCTGTTCTTTAAGCTTTTGACCGGCCTGGATCAGGAAGTCGCCAATTTCCTCAACAGTCCTGGGTTCTTCAGAGGAGAATATAATGTTTTCATTGTGGCCTGACATGTATAACGCCCCTTTCAAATATTATTTTTGCGGATCTAAATATATATTCTGCAAAAACCCCTGAAAAATCCTGCAGGACATCTTAGGTTCCGCTGTATTATAGCTTAGTGATTATTAGCTCCTTATTCAGCATCAGCTAAACCAGAGTTTATTGTATAAGAACTGGACTGGATAGTTTCAACCCTCAGGGGGCGGCCAAAGAGCAGCCCCTTAGCCTGCTTTTCAAGCAGGGCTGTGTCTGGCATCTCGCCGTCGCCCAGGATAACCATGTTTACAGTATTGTCTGCAGTTTCGGCATTGACTGTTACAAGACGGTACCCCGTGCCTTCCAGCCAATCATTGCCCAGGCGGTAAACCCGCGCTGTAATCGTGTTATTAACAACCAGGGTATAGCTGGTATAGGTTAAAGGGATCATAATAACCAGCAGCGCTACCAGCGCTATTACAATCGCCCTGCGCTTGGCCCTGCTGGAGTATTCAAGTATAGCGACTTTCGAGAAACCCATCAGGCCGAAGATCAGTGAACCGGTCAGTAAGATGGCCAGGTAGTTTGTAACGAAAAGCAGCAGACTGCCCAAGGCCAGGTTGGTTTTGCCGAGCGCCAGTAGAATTCCCACGTTGGCCAGGGGTGGCACCAGCGAAACTGCTATTGCTACTCCCGGCAGGGTATCAGATACATCCTTCCTGGAGATGGCAAAAGCCCCTGCGAAGCCTGTTGCCAGGGCTGCCAGCAGGTCCATCAACCGCGGGGCTGTCCGGATCATGATTTGATCTATGCTTTCCGGCTGGATTAAGCTGGCCATGGGAAAAGTAAGCATGAAACCGACGGCTATTGCCGTTAAAATGCCGCCCAGGCTGACCAGCAGGGAGCTGGTCATAGTCCGGCGATCGCCGATACTGACGCTGAAGGCCAGACCCATGATCGGCTGCATCAGCGGGGCAACGATCATCGCCCCTATTACCACCGCCAGTGAATTTCCGAGCAGCCCAAATGTAGCGATAGAAGCGGCAAGAATAAGCAGGCAAAAGAAACGGACCATTTTATGCTTAATTGTTGCCCCTTCATATAGCAGTAAATCCCTGACCCGCTTGACTTCGTTTTCGTCAACGGGCCCCCCGTGAAGTATGCTACCCAGTGAACTTTTCATTTAACTTTCCCCTCCAGGCAAAGAGTGTATAATAGCTTTGCTGTATTATAGAAAAATAATCTGCCATTAATAGAGCAGTGCTCAAAATGTTCCGAAGGCTAAGGTAATCCTTAGCCCTGGACTTAAAGATCAACCAGCAGCCTGTTGGCTTCTGACTTATCAATAGCTTTGCCTAGCTTTTCAACCGAGCGGATCAGCTTTTCTAGAATGGGTGACGGTTCAGGCATATAACTGCCTCTGCCCTGAAGTTCAAGCAGCCTCAAAACCTCTGCAATGCTGACTATATTGGTACCAGAAGCAGGTTGATAGGTTAACACTTCCCGGTCGCCCCTGTCGCTAGACGCAACTGATGTAGTGCTGAGCAGGCTGACCTCGCATAAGCCTTTTAGAATGTCCTCGACCAGTAGTTCCGGTATTTTTAGTTCTACCGAGACCTGGTGGGCGGGGAAGGGAGTGGGAGAATCTTGATAGCTTTTCAGCAGCCAGTGCAGAATATATAGTGAGATTAATTTGCGGTTATAGGGGCTGATCTCTTTTGGCATGGGACCAAAACTGTAGCGGTCTATGTTTTGAGCGGCATGGGTCAGTTCTGCGCCGAAAAGCACCACGGCCCAGCTGATTTGCAACCAGATTAATAGCAGGGGCAGAGCGGCAAAGGAACCGTAAATAATTCCCAAGCCGGCTGCGCCGATCTGGAAAGTGAGGTAAACCCACTGGATCATCTGAAAAACAGTTCCGGCTATAATCCCGTTCACCATTGCCGGGTATAAGGGCACCCTGGTGTTTGGCATAATTTTATAAAGGAGGATAAAAAGAAGCCAGATCAGCAGGTAAGGCATTAGTCTGAGTATAATAATCAGGACCGGGTTTAAGAGGCTTCCTTCAAAGAGTTGAGCCTGGGTTGAAAAAAATACGGTTACTGCCCCGGAAGCGATCAGCAGAAGCGGGCCAATAAGAATTATAGCGAAATAATCTTTTAAACGGTGAAAAAGGGTTCTGCCGCGGGAGACCTGCCAGACCTGGTTAAATACTTTTTCAATCATGGTCAGCAGCATCAAGATTGTATATACCAGGATGCCCAAACCGGTTAGCGCTATGATCAGGCCGTCAACCTGGCCGAAAAAAGTGGAGGTCAGGTCCGTAACCCAATTAAGAACTTCCTCCCGGCCTGAAAGGGCTATGCGCAGCTGCTGTTCAAGGTATCTTTCCAGCCCAAATCCTTTGGCAATGCCGATAGCCAGGGCAGCCGCGGGTATAATGCTGAGTACTGAAAAAAAGGTAAGGGCCGGGGCAAGTATATATATTTTATTTTTCAGCGCGCCCTTAATTGCTAAAATTAAAATACGCAACTGCCTGATCATAAAAGCCTGAAAGGGTTTAATCTGATCGGCCGGTATCTGCCAAACACTTTTCTGGAAAAAATGAATAACTCTATTAAGCCGGATTTGTAATAAATTTTTAAGTTTTTGCATAATATCCTTATTAGCAGCAGTTGTAACCTATATATTCGGAATAAGTTCCAGCTGCGCTTTCTTTGATAATCGAAGCCGGGTTTGCATTTTCCCAACATTCCTCTTTAATAGAGAGCAAACCCGGCTTGGGATGGTCACAAATGAAAGCGAGGCCATTTGTTTCTTACCCAAATCTGGAATTAACCGGTTCTAAGCTGCTTCTTCTTTTTTGCGTTGCTGAAAAGAAGAGAAAAAAGCTATTATTCCTCCAAAAAGGGCTATAAACCCGAAAACCCAGGGCAGGGCCAGCGCAGCAACAAGAGGAGAGCCAAGTAATATAACCCCAAATAAGAAATGGATTATCCCGAGAATGGCTGCAGAAAAACCGCCTCCCTTAAATGCTCCGAAGAAGCTGATCAGGCCAAGGATTATTCCGTTTATGCCAAATATAATCACAAGCATGGTCGGCAGCATAATTGCACTCCAGATTGGATGCTGAATGACGGTCAGGCCGGCAAATATCCCGATTGCACCAGACAGCAACTTCCATCCCCACAGGGAGCGATCAATAAAGATGCCGGCAATCGAAAATACCCCGGTTACCAGCCAGTAGATGCCGATAAACTGGACAATAACCAGGGTTGTTGCCGCTGGATTGGTTAAAAGCAGCAATCCGATGATTATTGAAAATAGCCCCTGAACCAGCGTTGCCCACCAGGGTATATTCCATTGATCTCCAGATGTGTTGGTTGTTTCTGAAACAACTTTGCTCA
>PWUG01000085.1 GCA_003562605.1 Syntrophomonadaceae bacterium
CCATACCGGTTATGCACCTGCCATTTTCCGCAGACCTGCAGGCTTTCACCTTCCTGCATCGGTGGAAAGCTGCCAACTATAGTTACTATCTTGCCGTCGCGACAGCGCAGGCTGCCAACGAGGTAAGAGCTCTCTTCACTGTAAAATCTTATTTTTTCCAGGCTTCCTTCCAGATGATCCAGCTGGTTGCCCTCCAATCCGACTTCTTCTGCCCAATTTTATCATAAATCTGCCGGTAGCAGGAGGGGGGGATCATCAGGTTTCCCATTTTAATAATGTCACCAGCGCATTACAGCACTTTTTGGAGCTGATCCACCTTATCCAATTTTTCCCAGGGTAGATCAAGTTCAGGACGCCCGAAATGCCCATAGGCCGCCACTTGCTGGTAAATCGGACGGCGCAAATTAAGGTACTCGATTATCGCGGCCGGCCGCAGATCGAAATGCTTGCAAACCAGGTCCTCAATAACATTAACCGGCACTTTCTCGGTGCCAAAAGTTTCCACCATCACGGAAACCGGATGGGAAACCCCGATCGCATAGGCTACCTGCAGCTGGCACTTGGAAGCCAGGCCGGCAGCAACTACATTCTTCGCCGCATAACGTGCCGCATATGATGCCGAACGATCAACTTTTGTCGGATCTTTCCCTGAAAAAGCACCGCCGCCATGGGCAGCATAACCCCCGTAAGTATCGACAATTATTTTACGCCCCGTCAGGCCGGCATCTCCCTGCGGTCCACCAATAACAAAGCGGCCGGTCGGGTTGATCAGAAAACGAGTCTCCGGCAGGATCAGCTCTTGAGGAACAATCTTGCGGATAACATGTTCTGTAACATCCTGCTCGATTTGCTCTAATGTAACAGAATCACTATGTTGCGTTGATACAACAACCGTCTGCAGATGAGTAGGTTTTCCGTTGCAGTAGGCTAAGCTAACCTGGGTCTTACCATCCGGCCGCAGGTAATTAAGGGTTTTATTTTTTCGTACAGCGGCCAGCCTCTGGGCCAGTTTATGGGCCAAAGAAATCGGCAGCGGCATAAATTCCGGGGTTTCGTCACAGGCAAACCCAAACATCAATCCCTGGTCACCGGCGCCTATTGAATCATAGTAATCGGATCTCAAACCACCTCTGGTTTCGAAAGCCTCGTTTACTCCCCGGGCGATATCGGGAGACTGCTCATCTATTGAGCTTAAAACTGCACAGGTATCTCCGTCGAAACCATATTTTGCCCTGGTATAGCCGATATCTTTAACTTTATCCCGTACCAATTTGGGTATATCAACATAACACTCAGTTGTTATTTCACCGCAAACCATGACCAAACCCGTTGTGACCATAGTTTCAGCAGCGACACGCCCCTGCGGATCTTCCTTTAAAATCGCATCGAGAATGGCATCGGAGATCTGGTCGGCTAATTTATCCGGATGCCCTTCCGTTACTGATTCCGAAGTAAATAGATAGTTATTCTGGTGCACTGACTGTTCCTCCTTCTGGATCTGAATTGATAGCTACTCGTCCACTTCTGCATAACCTGGTCATTATGCCTCCGGTTTGCCCTTAAACATAAAAAACCCCTTTGCTTCAAGAGGTCTTTGTGGCACCCCTCATCTCCCGGGTTGGATTAACCTCCCCGCAGCAATTGGCACCGTAATAAAATAATCCGGTTGCCGGGATTCATCGGGGCTGTCCCTCCTCCGCTCTGGATAAGAGTAACTATATTATATTATAATAATATTTTACACGAAGGGGTCCGAAAGGTCAATTTTTTAATTCGTCACGATCAACAATTGCGAACACAAGTTCGCCTGATGCGACTAATGTGCCTTCTACCCGCGCTTCCGCATCACCCTTGCCGATATTACGGCGCATTCCTGTTATTTTTACGGCAAGCTCGAGTTGATCTCCAGGCCTTACCATTTTCCTGAAGCGAAAATTATTAATACCCATAAATATGGCCAGCTTATTCTCATTATCAGGCAAGCAGAGAACAGCAACTCCTCCGACCTGGGCCAGAGCTTCAACAATCAGTACCCCGGGCATAATCGGTTCACCGGGAAAATGCCCCTGGAAAAAAGGCTCGTTAATAGTTACATTCTTCAGACCTGTTGCTTTTTCCCCCGGCACCAGTTCAGTTACCCTGTCGACCAGCAAAAAGGGATAGCGATGCGGCAGGACAGAAAGTATTTTTTTAATATCGAACTGCTCTCCGGACATATTTATTAAGCCCCTTTCATGTTATAAAGCTATCAAAAGGTTATCCCGAATCAGATAAGTCGAAATCATACCATGCCTGGCAATTTGCCCCGGCAAGCTCACAAATAGTTGTTATTACAAATCTTACTCTTCGCCTTTCCATGCTTTTTGAAGGATAGCAGTTACTTCTGAATCGCTGACCTGGTCGAATTGGCGGTAGAATTGGCCGACTGCAGAAAAATGCACAGGGGCTTCGAGACAGAGCAGTTCATCTACTTCATTTTCAAGCATCGTTAAGGTATCGGGTGGGCCGACCGGAATAGCCAGAACTAACTTTGCAGGGTTTTTTTCCTGCAGGCTGCGCAGGGCAGCCAACAGGGTGTAACCGGTAGCCACCCCGTCATCGATTATCACCACAAGACGGTTATCGATTAACGGCATTGACCGGTTGCCGCGATAAATTTTGAGCCGGCGCCTGATTTCATTTTGTTCCTTTTCAGCAGCCGTGTTAATGTAATCTTCAGTGACATTAAGCCGGGAAACGATATTGTTGTTAAGCATTACGAAACCGTCACCGCTAACGGCTCCGATAGCCAACTCGGGTTGGTAGGGTGCCCCAATTTTACGGGTAATAATCAGGTCCAGTTCTCCACCGATATTTTCCCAGACCGGTTCGGCAACCGTAACACCTCCTCGCGGCACTGCCAGGATCAGCGGCTTCCGGCCTTTGTAAGCTTCCAATTGTGCAGCTAGTTTTTCTCCTGCTTCGCGGCGGTTTTTAAATAACATAATAATTCCCTCCCATGGGGCAAGGGCAGGTTCCCTGTCCCGCTTAGCTTTATAGCTTAAGTGTTTTAAAAATTTCCTTCGAGGCTTTCACTGCTTCCGAATCATCGGGCAGTTTCAAAAGCGCCTTTCCCTTGAGGTCGTACTCAGAGACAAGCTGGTCGTTGGGAACTTCACCAAATATGTCCAGCCCGCTGTTTTTGATTTCCTGTTCCAGCTGATCCGAATCACCCTGACGGCTGCGGCCAATAACCAGCCCCATCCTCGATACTGCAATCTGGACATTGTTAACGATATCTTTAACCCGTCCGGCAGAACGGATACCGCGGGCCGTAGAATCGCTTGTTACAAGAAGCAAATCAACACTTGGTAACAACCGCCTGCTGAGGTGCTCGAGCCCGGCTTCGTTATCGATGACCATGTAATCATAATTTTTACTGAGCTTCTCAAGATATCTTTTGAGCAAATCGTTTGGATAACAGTAGCATCCGGGCCCCTGGGGATTGCCCATGACGATAAGATCAAATGCATCTTCTTCAACCATGGCCATGCTTAGACGATACTCGATAAAAATATCTTTTGTCATACCGGTAGGGACAGCATCAGGTTTCTTGGTGTCTTCTAATATGGTGCCAATCGTGTGAGGTACTTCCAGGCCCAGGGCCTCGTTGAGATTGGCATTGGCGTCAGCATCTACGGCAAGGATGCTTTTCCCTTTTTTTTCTTCGATCAGATAGCGAATAAGAAGGGCCGCAAGAGTTGTCTTACCCGTCCCCCCCTTACCGGCTATTGCAATGCGGATTGTCATAACTAATTCTTCCTCCTTTTTCTATTTCTATAAGCGTCCGGCCAGTACTTCTTCCAACTGGGCAATCGTGCTGCAGGGCCACATTTCTACATGCTCACCGAGTGCACTTACTGAGCGGTAGTCAGGCCATTGTTCCACAGGTAAAGGGTTAAGAAAGATAATCTCCCTGACCCGATCCTTTAGCTTTCTCAGTTCCTTAACCGCTTGATCAATAGATATTGTTTTTGTATCGCTTACCACGATTACAGTAGTTTTTGCATTTATTAAATCAGGATATTTCTCGGCCATTTCACTGAGTGCCAGACCCAGGTTAGTTCCACCACCCCAGTTCTTGCTGCAGCGGATAACCCGATCCAAAAGACGCCTTAAATCAGTACGGCCCTTGAAATCGGGGGTAAGGTTCTCCACAGTATCTGAGAAACTGAAGCAGGAAAGGTTGCGCACTACTTCCTTTAATCCATAGAGAAAATGAATTACAAAAGTACTGTATTGCTTCATTGAGGCTGAAACATCACAAAGCAAAAGGATTTGCTGCTTTGAGCGACGTTTCGGTTTGTGCTTCAGGTTAAAAATTATCCCGCCGAAACGCATATTATCCCGCATGGACCGGCGCAGGTCGAGCGGACCGCTGCGTGGCCCGCTGCGGCGCCGTCTCAGGATCTGAACAGCGAGCTTACGGGACAGATCTTGTAGAAGTTGTTCGGCTTCCGGCATGTCGGCAGCTTTTATCGCTTCTATGTCGGTTTCGCGCAGTGACTCTTCTACATTACCCGGGCCTGCTCCGGCGCCAATTACACTTCCGTATTTAGTTTGCCCCTTCTGTTTATTTTTTTGGGTTTTACAATAGCGCAGGTGGCTCTTGACCACCGATTCTAATAAAGGGCGGAAGCGGGGCTCCACATTTTTGCCTGTTTCGGTCTTTTGCATAAAATCCTGAAGACGGCTTCGCTGATCATGAGACAGGGAGCTGTACTGCTTTAGTTCATCCAGGCTAAGCTGCAACGATTC
>PWUG01000180.1 GCA_003562605.1 Syntrophomonadaceae bacterium
CGGCGCCTCGGAGTGTACTCGTTATCGGCGGAGGCGAGGGAGCTACCCTGCGCGAGGTTTTCAGGCACCCTGCAGTCGAAAGACTGGTTATGGTTGACCTCGACCGGGAAGTTGTTGAGACCTGCCGGGAATATTTAGGAAGTTGGCATCAGGGTAGTTTTAATGATAACCGACTGGAATTAATATATAAGGATGCCAGAGAGTACCTGGAAAATACTACAGAACTATTTGACGTGATTATCAGCGATGTCCCGGAACCGGTTGAAGTTGGGCCGGCAGTAAAGCTATTTACAAAACAATATTTTTATTTAATTAAAAAGCATCTTGCAGATAAGGGACTGTTATCTCTGCAGGCGGGAGATTACGGGTTGCCTTTTATTGGGGCACACAGCGCTATAAATAATACAGTCAGGCAGGTAATGCCTTTTGTACGCTCCTACAGGGCTTTTGTCCCTTCTTTTAATACCGAATGGGGTTTTATACTGGCCGCGCCAGGGCAGTCCGAACTGCCTGCACCTGATCATTTCAGCAAGTTAATTGAAGAAAGAAATCTAAACTTACATTATTTTGACGGGGAAACTTCAGTCGGCATTTTTTCGCTGCCGAAAGATATTCGCAAGAAGCTTAGGGATGAAACCAGGGTAATCGATGATCAAAATCTTTTAAAAACTTATTAAAGTATCGGCTGGAAGGGTGAAATGATGGTAACAAGGGAAAGGACTTTTTTGATGGTCAAGCCGGATGGGGTGCAGCGCGGATTGGTAGGTAATGTTATTGCCCGCCTGGAAAACAAGGGGTTAAAACTGGTAGCTATGAAAATGATGCATATTAATCCGGATTTGGCATCCAGGCATTACGGAGAACACAAAGGCAAGCCGTTTTATGAAGGCCTGATTGAGTTTATCACTTCTGCTCCTGTTGTAGCAATGATCTGGGAAGGTGATGATGTGGTTCAAATGGTGCGTACCTTGATCGGAGCTACTGATCCCCGGCAAGCAGCTCCAGGCACAATACGCGGAGAACTTGCTGTATTTACAGGTAAAAATATTGTGCACGGGTCAGATTCAACCGAGAGTGCAAAGCGGGAGATCGAGCTATTCTTTAAAGATGAAGATATATGTTCCTACAGTCTGCCAGATGAGAACTGCCTGTATGATTAATAAATAATTAGTTTAAATTTTAACGATTAAAACGGCTTAAAATTTTAAGTCGTTTTTTATTGCAAAGAGTAATAACTTAAGATATAATATATATAACCAATTTAGTTAGTATTAAAAGGTGGTGGCTTCAATGATAGGAACGAAATGCCCCGGGCAGGATATGCGTTACTGGACGGCGGAAGACGTTCATGAAGAAAAGTGTCCGCAGTGTGGTGATATGATTGAGTTTTTCAAGACTGATATTCGATTACGCTGTCGTAATTGCAAGACGAGGGTTGCCAACCCGCGTTTTAATATGGGTTGTGCCCAGTGGTGTGCTTATGCCGAGCAATGTCTGGGTCCGGGTGCAAGGGGCCTGAAGTCAAAATCGCTGCGGTTAGTTTTAGAAGATGAACTTGACAAACTGGGCAAAGGTTTACCGGATAAAGTCCAAAAAGTCAAAGAGGTTATAGAAAAAGCCGAAGAAAAATGTCAACAAAAACAGGTTGATATGCTTCCGGTAATTGCTTCTGTTGTTATTATTTTCCTTAAAGATAACAAGCTCATTTCCGAAATTGATGCTTTTTTGGACAGCCTAAACCGCGAACACATGCTTCCGCAAAAAGCAGTAAATGAAATCAGAGAGATAACCGAAAATATTTTAGGCAATAAAGTCTTAGAACAAGAAAACGTTATGACAAAGATAGTGGAGGAATTAATCAGTGAAATCTAACCTGATCCTTTAGAACTGATTATTTTATTATGGAGGTTTAATAAATGAATAAAGTGGTTCGGAATATTATTTCGATTGATGAAAACAAGTGTGACGGATGCGGACTTTGCATCCCTTCCTGTGAAGAGGGCGCACTGCAGATTGTTGACGGCAAGGCGCGGCTGGTTAAAGAAGTGTATTGCGACGGGTTGGGTAACTGCCTGGGAGAATGTCCCCAGGGGGCAATTGAAATGATTGAAAGAGAAGCGGAGCCATTTGATGAAAAAGCAGTTGAAGATCATCTTCAAAGACTGGAAAAAGCAGATAGAAAAATTGAAGAAAGCGCGGAAGAATGCGGGGTATGCTGCGGAAGCAGTCTGGTGCGGGATATTCAAAAACCGGGTCAGAAATCAGTCAGTGGTAATGCCACCAGCCAATCAGATTATGCGCCTGAAGCAGAATTAAGTCACTGGCCGGTTCAACTGCACCTTGTTTCACCGCAGGCACGCTTTCTGCAGGGAGCGGATCTCCTTATTGCAGCTGATTGTGTGCCTTTTGCTTATGCTGATTTTCATCGCAGTTTTCTTGCGGAACGTTCGCTGATAATTGGATGTCCCAAGCTGGATGATATCGATGTTTATCATCAAAAGCTGGTAGAGATATTTAAGATAAATAAATTAAAAAGTATAACACTTGTCCATATGGAGGTTGGCTGCTGCTTCGGTTTATCACGTTTAGTTCGTTCTGCGTTAGAAGAATCAGGGGCAGAGAGTCCGCTTCAAGAAATAGTAGTCGGGGTTGATGGCAGTATAAAGAAATAGAAAGCAATATGCAGTGGGAGAATCAATAATCTTCAGCCGCTGCTTTTGCAAGATCCCTGATGGTGACTTCTTCAAAGACTGACAACATGTTCTGCTGAGCCTTAGCCCAGATACCACGCAATGAACACTGTGTTTTATGCTGGCAGGGGGTGTCGCTGAAAAGGCAACGGGTGATACCAATCGGTCCGTCAATTAACTCAATTACATCTCTCAGGTTTATCGTTTCTGGTTTAATGTTGAGCTTGATTCCGCCGGCAGGGCCCCTGGTACCGGTAGTCCAACCGGCCTTGTTTAAGATGGCAAGAAGCTGAACAACCAGGTTTACAGGAATTGAGCGTTTCCCGGCAATTTCTTTGCTGGTGATAATAGTTCCTGCGGGATGAGAAGCCAGTTCGGTTAAAATGATAATGGTATACTCAGCTTTTTTGGTAATCATATTAAAAGACCTCTTATATATATAACTAAGTTAGTTATATTATATTCCAGGATGGTTAAGCAGTCAATTCAGGCCTTTCAACAATCCGGATTTTCATCTTGCGCTATGATTTCAGACTACTTTGTATTATAATTATATTCAGAGAGACTATTAAAATATTAGAAAGTCGATGATCAATTATGAAACCCATCAATTTAAGATTATTTTTAACCGTATTGTTAATAGTGGCAGTATTAACAGCATTTTTTATTCCACAGGCTGAAGCTGCCGATAGACCTGTTTATGTGATAGAACTGGAAGGCGCCATTACCGCAGGCCAGAGTAACTATCTGCAGCGACAGGTTCAATTGGCTATAGAAGCTGATGCACAGCTTTTTGTCCTGGTCATGAACACTCCCGGTGGCTTAGTCGATGCCACCCTGGAGATTAATGAGCTTTTTCTTAATGCCAGGATTCCGGTTGCGGTACTTGTTGCGCCATCAGGGGCTATTGCCGGTTCAGCAGGCGCTTTTATTATCATATCTTCTGATATAGCGGCCATGGCTCCGGGGACAACAGTCGGCGCTGCACAACCTATAGCAATCTCACCCGAGGGGACTTCCGCGGCAGATGAAAAAACCACCATTTTCTATTCTACTCACCTGCGCAGCATGGCCCGTGAAAAAGGGCGTCCTGAAGATATTGCCGAGAGATTTGTAACAGAAAACCTGACCCTGGACGCCAGGGAAGCCCTTGATGTCGGAATAATAGAGTACCTTGCCGGCGATGTTCCCGAATTACTAAATAAACTTGACGGTGTTGTTATCGAAAAACAGGGGCAGAGATACAACTTAAATACTGAGGGAGCTTCTGTACTCACAGATGAAATGAACCTCAGAGAAAGGTTGCAGAACTGGCTCAGTGATCCGCAAATATCTTTTCTGGTTCTAATGGCTGGAATTTTAGGTATTTATTTCGGTTTAAGTGCACCGGGCACCATAGTCCCCGAAGTAACCGGAGCTATATTGGTAGTCCTTGGTATTTACGGAATCGGATTATTTGACACCAATACAACCGGTATAGTCTTGCTGCTGTTAGGTGTCGGTTTGATAGCAGCAGAAATATTTAGTTCCGGCTTCGGAATACTTGGTATTGGCGGGGCTGCTTCACTTGTTGCCGGTGCAGTACTGCTGCCGACTGAGCCGCTGATGGCCAGGGATTGGTACACTACTTTTCTGGTTACCGTTGTAGGAACGGTTTTAGGGTTGGTTATTATTATTATCTTCGTAGCCCAGCGGATAATCCACAGCAGGCGCCAGTGGACAGGCGGAAGCGAATATTTTAATGCGCCTGAAACCGGAATTACTGTTAACGAATTAGATCCCGAAGGAATGATTAAATCCAGGGGTGAACTCTGGAAAGCGCGCAGCGAAGATGGAAAGACTATTCCCATTGGAACCGAAGTTGAAGTCGTGCGTGCTGAAACCCTTAAACTGTGGGTCCGTCCTCTGCAAATTGATAAGGATACCGATTCAGCGGCTGAATAGATTTATTGATTAAGGTCTGCTTAACTGGAAATTTATTATTCAAAGGAGGTTTTTTATATGTTGGATTTATTGTTAAGCGGTGGCTTGTATATTCCCTTAGTAGTAGTTATATTTATATTCCTGACATCGGCTATTAAAATTGTCC
>PWUG01000187.1 GCA_003562605.1 Syntrophomonadaceae bacterium
ACCTATGATATAAAACTTTACAGGAACTGTATAAAGGCAAAACCGCCGAAAGGCGGTGACGCAAAACTAAAGGGGCTTTAGTGTTTATAACGCTAATGCCAGCCAGTTGCCGGTTCGGGACAAGAATGGGATTTGAAACCCCGCTAATTGCAACAGGCGGGGTTCTTATTTTATTGAACAGTATTAAATCTAAAGCGCTGTTCAATAAACCGACCGGCAAACTGCTTAGCCAGTACCCACTAAGTTTTGCGCTGATGAGAGGGGGGGTTACTGTGGATGGGCATTTAATCCGGTTGGAAGAGCATGATTCTCAATCACCAAAACTTCGAAGCGCGCAGTTCGATTGCCTGGCCGCAAAAACCGATGTTAAAGTTTGTGCCGAAGAGTCCCTCTTGGCCTCAGACCATCAAGTCAGCGAGGGGTTTAGGGCTAGAGGCATGAATTCTTTCGCTACAGTACATATCAGGGGCAACTTCTTGTTTCGCCGTAAAATGAAAAAAGCGATAGCTATTTTGCCGGTTCAGTTCGGAAGGTCATTTAACCTCATGTTTCCTGTCAAACATATCATTTCCAGCGAACGCCTAAAACTGGATCTGGAGCTTGGAGTATTATATCTCAATCATAAATTAAAACCGCCTCAAATCGCTGAGGTATTGCAGAATATAATTACCAGAGGTCAAATCAGTCTGGAGCACTCATTACAATATGGGGGAGGACTCATTGGCTCAGGTAAAATGGGCAGTTTAAACAACCGACTTTTCAGAGTTTCAGCAGAAAAGCGTGTCGATTCCGGTATAAGAGATATTCTTGAAGAACCACCAAGGGGTAAAGTTGCAACCGAAAGCCAACATTTCCTGATGAAAATAATGCAACTCCTAATTTTTGTAAAAAAAATTATCATAAATATTGAAAAAAATTCTGATATTGCCCTACTGGTTAAAGAGCGAAAAAGTTTACAAAAAATCTTAAATAAAGTTCGGAAAGATAGCTTAGACAGCTCGAAAATAAAAAATCTTTCAACGCTAAAAACAGCTATTAATGAAC
This sequence comes from Syntrophomonadaceae bacterium, assembly GCA_003562605.1. The sequence continues at coordinate 1,045 of PWUG01000187.1, forward strand.
TCGATCAGTCAATACTTCGCAAACGGATCATTCTGCAGAGGCGGTTCATAAATCGGGCCATCAGCGTTGCTAACAACTGGCAAGGCCAAGAGAATTATCGCTTTCAGGAGCAGGAATATCTTGAAAAGAAAAACAAGATCAAAAATCAGCTTGATGCCACCATAGAAAAAAAGAGAAAGCTGAAAAACAAACCGGGGCATATATTAAACCGGCTTCGATCTGTTTATTATGACAAACAGGCAACTAGCTTGCGGAGGGAAATGATTAAATTAAAATACTTGTTAGAGCGCTGTTACAACCGGAAAGAACATGCAGCCAAAATAAGTTCGTACCTCCTTGACAACTACTATGACGTCCTTATTCCGACAGGTTATGTGAAATCATTTAAGGTAGTCTGTTTCGATTTTTTACGTTTCACCATTAATATTGCCTATATTGCCTTTTATATCTATCTTATAAAAATCCCTTTGTTGATAATCCCGGTCTTTAGTGGGTTAGGACTAATTGTATTTCAACCTATTGCCAATAAGTTTGCCGTTCTTTTTATGTCGCTTTTTATTAAGAATCAAGGCTTGAAACGGCTCACAGCTGCCGAATTGAAAAAGGTTATAGCAGACAAAATTTCAAAAAATAATATCCCGCAATACTGTTGTGCAATCGATCTGCCAATCTTTTCTGGAACTATAGACGAGCTTGATACAACTGCACATTATATCAAGAAAAGCACTGACAACCTCTATAACACTTTAAATTACTATGATAAATTGGGAATCTTGTTTCAGGTTACTTCCAACACCGGTGATGAAGTTATAGTTGACAAAGAGGTAGAGATGATAAAAGGTCTGCAAAAGGAGATCGATGGGAAATACGGCCCTGGTAAAATATATTTAATATATCTTCACCGTAAATCATGTGTGGCAAAAAAAGTCGGGAATATTATTGCCGCGCATCTGTTCAAGCACCATGGTGTTACCAGTTCGGACATATATCTCGATTCAGATAAGTTTATGCTTTGGATGGATGAAGGCCCATTGTTTGACAGAATTTACGGTAACATTGCCTCTTCACTCTGCGTAAAAAAAACAAATGCATTTCCCGAACAATATAACAATAAGAAGCTGACTGCGATGGTATTGCGGGGAGAAAGAATTCCCGTTGACGGGAGCATCGAATTTTCCTTTTTTGTAGATAATAAAAATGAAATAAAGACCGCCGGACTGGAAAATGCTTTGGCAACTCTTCTTCACTCCGAAAACGATAATGTTGTTATCCTTCAACCCCAGATCAGCATCGAGGATCCTGTTTCGGAAGGTCAGAAGGTGACATCAATATTCCTGAGGTTGCTGAGAATTGCCCGGGGTGTCCATAATAACAAGTACCTTAATGTCCTTCATAGCATCTATCATAACATGAGCGCATATTATGGGAAGGGCATGGTCAGAATTAAAAACTACGATTACATGGTCACCAATGAAGTTCTTAACCTCAAATATGTTGATTCTCACGACTGGCAAGAGAGCGTTTTTAACAATACAGTCTTTTCTGCCGACGGGGATAATAAAGTTGTTATTGACCACATTAATGAGGATACTGCTAACGTGATCATCGAAAATAAAGAAGAAATTAATATCTACAAGTTCAATTTTAAAGGCAGTAAGTGTGTTGTCATAGATGAAGATGGCAACAAGAGAGAATTGAATTTAATTACCGGTTCCCGCGAAGAGAAAGTGAGGCAGGTTCTGAGCTATCTGGAAAGCAGAGTTGAAGTTTCGGAGCGAGAACTTATTACAACGATTGGAAACTACACGAGAGAGTTGCGCTGGCTGAAAGGGGACTTACAAATGTTAAATACTTTTCTGTCTTATGCCATGTTTATTCCACCTTACCACCGGTATCATTTGGAAAATATCTGTCGCCGGCTGACCAGCGAACTTGCACTTTTTGCCTGGGTGTTCGTTACTTTTTTCGTACTGGCGGTTCTACCGACCGGGATCCAATTGGGACAGGAAGCTCTCTACTTACTGACTTTATACTTTGCAGTAACAGCTTTTGGTTTTTCAGGTATTGATCTATTTGTGTTTCCGGTTATTTATGAAGTTGAAAGAAGCCTTCGTGTTAAATCCAAGTCTTTTTATAACTTTCAAGAGCCTTCGGCAAAGCGGGTTTTCGGAACTTTTTTACAAGGCCTCTGGCAGTTCCCTCTATACTTATTGATTGCTTGGCCGAGAAACATGCTTGGCATAAGCTCATCTGTTCGCATTCTTTTAGCGGGTATCGACCAGTCAGTTAACTGGGGCGGCCAAAGCAACGCCGCTATTTCTTCGGAGGAAATTAATGGAAAGGGTATGCCCCTGGCAAAGTTTATCAATTTTTATCGTGGCAGTTTTATAGCCGGTTCAGTACTGTTAGTTGCCTTGATTGCGCTTTCTGCAAATGGAATAGTTTTTAGCTCAGCTCTTCTGCCTTTAAACATGGGGCTAATTATTACTAGCCTTTTACTCGGGCCTCTTGTTTCATATGTAATATCCAGGAAAATAATAACATCCTGATCGAGCACACCATCATCTAGGCAGCTGACAAGAACCGGCATCTATGATCTGACTGAACAAAGATGGCCAAAGGGTTAAGCGAACTGTTACTGGAAACCAAAAAATAATCGATCAACAAAAAAATCCCGTTTTTTAAATGCCACATTATTCTATAAAAAGGTTTGACAAACCCACAATAAGCACCTTCCTTAGATTTAGTATTACTCCAGGTTAAAAAGATGTATCAGCCTGCTCATTAAATTAAAATCTATACCTCCCTGCAATATCTCCTTAAGCTTATGACCGCAATCTTTTTTATTATCCAACTCTACTGGGTTTTAATTGGTGTTCTGTTAGAAACGGAATATGCCACATGCCAACTAATTTAGTAATGTAGTAATGTCATCTATAAAATCAATTGTCTTTTTTCGATTTTTTTATTTTTTCAGGATGGTCAAAGGCAGGCTGTTCAACCTGGATTGCCTCAATAATTGAATCCACTACAGGCATTGCCTTTGATAGTTCACATTCCCTAACCTGGACAAGCCAGTGCCATATAGTTGGATTTTGAAATGATACCTAAAAAATATAGTATACATCGGCGTTTGTTGGATTGCTAAAAAATTCCTGCCAAATATGTGCAGGAGCTCAGCAGTAAGGGCCTAATCCCTTACTCCTCCGCTTCCAAAATCGTCAGAAATATCTCCACCAGCTTTGGATCAAACTGTGTGCCGGAACACTTTTTAAGCTCAGCTACAATTTCATCTCTGCTCATCGCTTTTTTGTAAGGCCGGCCACTTCTCATCACTTCATAAGCATCGGCAATGGCAGTAATTCTTGCCAATAGTGGAATCATTTCTCTATTAAGCCCCTGTGGGTAACCGCTGCCATCCCAACGTTCGTGGTGGGCCAGGATATCTTCGGCCACGTGGGCAAAGCTTTCAGTGGATTTTGCAATGCGGTAGCCTGTTTCACAGTGCTTCTTCATGGTCTCCCACTCTGCACCGCTTAGAGACCCCTTTTTAGTCAGCAGCTCTTTGGGGATGTTGATCTTGCCGATATCATGCAGGGCGATCAAAAGGTTAAGGCGTTGCAGTTCGGAACCTGGCAGACCCATTTTCTCGCCTATGCTGTTTGCTACTTCCTGCATATTGCGGGTGTGGGTTTCCGTTTCATAACTCTTGGTGGCCAGA
>PWUG01000038.1 GCA_003562605.1 Syntrophomonadaceae bacterium
GGTGCAGATTACCGGGGCGCGATGGAAGCCCGAGCGAGTGCCACAAATCCTGGCCCTGCGCTGCGCCTATCTCAGCGGTCGTCTCGATTTATTTTCTCCGCTTAAAGGATGACGCACTCCCAATAGCGGCCAGACCAGTTATATAGAGCATTTCAACAACACCTTACGGCAAAGAGTGTCGCGCTTTGTCCGGCGGTGCTTAACTTTCTCCAAGAGCCTAAGCCATCAGATTGAACTACTATGGAATTTCATCCATTATCACAACGCATCATTACCCCTTAAGTACTACCTTATTTCGGTATCACGCAGATGTAGCCCAACAGAGAGGCTTAGACTCGATAGCGTATGAAGGGGGACAGCACCTTGTAAGTTTCGATTATGAAGAGTTAACAAAGTTTTTCATTGAGCTAAATTGCCAACCTGAGATAAGAGACCTTTACGCCCAGTTGCGTGGCCAATGGAAGACTGTAGGAGGAACACTCTTTATGAATTTCCGATATCGATCAGATAGGTCGTTGGGGAAGCTAGGGTGTTTTAGAGTGTATTGATCAGGAAAATTCACCAAAATATGGTGCTTTGGTGGATTTTATTAAAGAAATCTTGTAAACCTTTACATTCGATCTGATCTAGGTATTAAATGGGTTCAGGCATCTGAATCAGACCAATATTCCTGAAAGTGTGAGGCAAATGTTGTGAGTCGGGTGGGCTTGGTTGCAATTGGGCGAAATGAAGGAGAGCGGTTGCGACAATGCTTAACGTCGGCAATCGCCCAAGCTTCTCATGTTGTGTATGTTGATTCAGGATCTACTGATCATAGCGTCACCATTGCTAAATCACTGGGGGTGGAGGTCGTCAACCTCGATCTCTCAATTCCATTTACGGCAGCTCGTGCCCGCAATGCTGGATTTGAGCGCTTACTACAGCTTCTCCCAGATTTAGACTATGTCCAGTTTATGGATGGGGATTGTGAGTTAGTCCAGGGTTGGATCGAAGAAGCCGTCAAAACCCTAGACACTCAAACTGACACGGCTGTGGTCTGCGGTCGTCGTCGCGAACGGTATCCTAAGCAGTCGATTTACAACACCTTATGTGATATAGAGTGGGATACTCCTGTAGGCGAAGCCTCAGCTTGTGGTGGAGATGCCCTGATGCGCGTAACAGCATTTAGGCAGGTCAATGGGTTCAACCCTACTTTAATTGCAGGAGAAGAGCCTGAGCTATGTGTTCGACTGCGTCAACAGGGCTGGAAAATCTTTCGCATTGATGCAGAGATGACCCTCCACGATGCACAGATGCAAAAATTTAGTCAGTGGTGGAAACGGTTTGAACGGGCAGGACATGCTTACGCAGAGGGAGCTTGGTTGCATGGTAAATCTCCTGAACGTCATTGGACCAGAGAATGCCGCAGTATCTGGTTTTGGGGCTTATTAATGCCGATTATCGGGCTACTCTTTATACCTCCTAGTCATGGGTTCAGCCTACTATTGGTATGTGGACTGTACCTGTTGTCATTGTATAAGACTTACCGGTATGGTCAACACCGAGGACTAAGGTCAAAAGACGCGGCTATGTATGGGATGTCTTGTGTTTTAGGAAAATTTCCAAATGTGCAAGGACAGATTATGTTTCACCAGAGTCGATTAATGGGAAAAGAAAAACAGTTGATTGAATATAAATAAATCAACAAATATAGCTATCAATCTCAAACTTTAAAAAAGATTTTGTGAATTCTATTAGATCTCATAACAGGTCGAACCTATCACTAAAGACGGAAGACTATAATATGTTTGCTATTAGATTTTGAGACGGCACATTATCTCTAATATTGCGGTCTATCAAGTTTAAGGCAGTGTTCAAATTAGCTTAAGTTATTTGCAGCATCAGTGAAGTACCATGCAGCCTACTCAACTCTTCATGCTGGAACCCATTAATCCTCAATATAAGATTGCTGTTGCCGCCACATTTACGGCCGAGCCGCTTGAAGAATCACTTGCTTTCTGGATGGAAAAGCTGACATTTCCATCTAGCATAGAGTTTGCACCCTATAACCAGGTTTTTCAGCAGTTACTTGATCCTAATAGTTTATTCTATCAAAACCAAGCTGGAATCAATATTCTGTTGGTACGATTTGAAGATTGGTGTCGCTTCAACCAAAATATAGAATCTGAAGAGGATCAGCAACTTGAGATTCAACGCAATGCTCAAGACTTATTGAACACGCTAAAACTAGCATTGGCCCAATCGTCAGGATTATGTATCTTATGTATTTGTCCTGCATCACCTGAGATGCAAGCGAGTTCAGAATGGGTAAGCCTTTTTCAGGATTTAGAGAATCTTTTTCATTCAGAATTGAGCGAGTTTGCAAATTTGCATCTTTTGCGATCGCCTGACTTTGAGCCTTATGCATTACCCTCTATCTATGATTCAGAGCGCGATCGCCTTGGCCATATCCCATTCACATCTGAATTTTTCACAGCATTAGGGACGACTATTGCTCGCCGCATTTACGCGATTAAAAGTGCTCCTCATAAGGTCATTGTTTTAGACTGTGATAATACGATCTGGAAGGGAATTGTGGGTGAAGATGGAGTCAACGATATCCAGCTTTCTCCGGTATACCAAACTCTGCAAACATTCATGATTGATCAACAAGAGGCTGGAATGCTACTGTGCCTATGCAGCAAAAATAACGAAGCCGATGTTATGGAGGTATTTGAGAAGCGCTCAGATATGCTTCTCAAACTTGATAACCTGGTGAGTTGGCGCATTAACTGGTTGCCCAAATCAAGCAATATAAAATCTTTAGCAGAAGAGTTGAATCTGGGATTAGATAGCTTTATTTTTCTAGATGACAACCCAGTTGAATGTGCAGAGGTGCAACTGAGCTGTCCGGAAGTTTTAACCCTACAACTGCCCGCAGAGGAAGAAATTCCAGAGTTTTTGAAGCATGTATGGGCCTTTGATCACCTTAAAGTCACTGAGGAAGATCGCAAGCGAACTGCGCTTTATCAACAAAATGTAGCGCGATCGCGCCTGGAAAAAGAAGCTCCATCCATCGAAGCCTTTTTGTCGAGTCTGGAGCTTACTGTGAGTATCTTTAAACCTGAACTTGCTCAACAACCTCGAGTTGCTCAACTTACACAGCGTACAAATCAGTTTAATTGCACCACTCGTCGTCGCTCAGAGGCTGATATTCAACAGTTAGCCTCCCAAGGTCTAGAGTGTCGAGCGGTTGAGGTGCGCGATCGATTTGGGGAATATGGTCTTGTGGGTGTCATCATCTTTGGCACCGATTCTGATTCAATTAAGGTAGATACTTTTCTACTTAGCTGTCGTGTTCTGGGGCGTGGGGTTGAACACCAAATTTTGTGTGAATTAGGGCAACTGGCGCAACAACGTAACTTGTCTTTTGTCGATTTATTCTTTATTCCATCTAAAAAAAATCAACCTGCTCTAACCTTTCTTAATCAATGTGGCGCCGCATTTAAGCAAGCCACAGACGATGGTTTTTGCTTTCAATTTCCCTCAGATTATGCCGCACAATTAGCCTACAGCCCAATAAATTTATCTGATTCACCTGCTACGACAGCAGATAAGACTCAATACCAATCCAACCCTGTTTCTGTCAAAGAGAAAAGCAAATCTGAGCGCCTTCAGATGATCGCAAATAACTTACAGTCGCCTATCCAAATCATTAACCATATTCGCACCCAAGCTAAAACGGATCGGCCCGAAATAGGGCACGCTATTGTAGCTGCTCGTAATATTACCGAACAAACTCTAGTTAAACTTTGGCTAGATTTGCTGAATTTAGAAGAGATTGGAGTCACTGACAACTATTTTGACCTAGGCGGTACTTCACTTTTAGCGGTTGAGTTTTTTGCTAAAGTAGAACAGGAATTTGGCCAAAAGCTACCACTCACGACCTTAGTTGAACAACCCACGATTGAGGCGTTCGCCCGGTACTTAAATCAGGCAGATAATCCAGCAGATCAACTTAGTTCAATCGATTCGTTAGTTCTACTTGAGGTCGGTAATGCGGAACCTCCTCTGTTTCTGGTCCATGATGGGGATGGTGAAACACTGCTATATCGAAACTTAGCTAAGCGTCTATATCCCAGGCGCCCAGTTTATGGAGTTCAGCCACTCCGGGGGGCTGGATGCCCCATGATTCATACCCGTATTACTGATATGGCCACCTATTATGTTCAACAAATTCGCAAACTACAGCCAGAGGGTCCCTACTTACTGGGTGGCATGTGTGCAGGAGGAATCATTGCATTTGAAATGGCATGTCAACTTCAAGAACAAGGCCAAACTGTTGCAATGGTCGCTCTGATGGATGCTGCTGATATTCAAACATCGGAGAAAGTAGGACATATTACCAATCAGCGCTTGAATCGCTTTACCCGAAGCCTTGAGCAGAAGCAGGATCTACTCTGGTATCAGCATTTTATCCAAATTTCAAGTACCGTGTTGACCAAAACCTCAAATCTGGTCCGATATGAAATTTACAAACGCTTTGAAACTATTTGCGATCACCTCCAGTGTGCTCTCCTAAGATACTATCTTGATCGTAATTTGATGGTTCCCAAATTTCTCTACGGTATGTCGTTCCGGACTCTATATATTTTTGCCGAAAAAGACTATATCCCTAAAACTACCTATCAAGGAGAACTTATGCTATTGCGAGCAATGTCTGGGGAAGGTGACGATGAGCCTTATATTGAAAAATATGCAGATCCGCTCCTGGGTTGGGAGAAACGAACTACGGCTGAAGTCAAAGTTTATGATGTCAGCGGAGGACATGCTAGCATGTTACAAGAGCCCTATGTTGAGGATTTAGCTCAGAATGTAAATGCTTATATAGATCAAGCTTTATGTCCAGATTTGATTGTAACGACTTAGAATCCGTTGCTTATAATCCTAGCCCTTAACTCAGTGAAAATGAGCAACTCTATAACTCCTAAAGATCCGTCAGTGTTGGTGGTTATTTTGAACTACTGCACCTCAAGATTGACCATTGAATGTCTTAAATCCTTAGAGGTGGAGGGCAAGGCTCATCCTACCCTTCAAGTGGTCGTTGTAGATAATGACTCTCAGGATGATTCAGCAGAGTATATTCAGGCTGCGATTACAGATCATCAGTGGGAAACCTGGGTTACATTTATGCCATCTGATTACAATGGTGGCTATGCTTATGGCAATAACTTTGCAGTGCGCCCGGCACTCGAAGACTCAAATTCACCCGATTATTTTCTATTATTAAACCCAGACACAGTAGTGCGATCCGGAGCAGTCTGGGAATTAGTGCGCTTTATGGAGACTCATCCCAAAGCAGGGATCTCTGGCAGCGGTCTGGAAGAGGCCGATGGCTCCCCCTGGCCCATTGCTTTTCGATTCCCTTCGTTGCTGAGTGAACTGGATTCAGGTCTGAGGTTGGGTATCGCTACTCAACTCCTTAATCAATGGGTTGTGCCTCGTGAGATGGGCAACGACGAGGCACAAGTGGACTGGCTACCCGGTGCTAGTATGATGGTGCGGCGTGAGGTCTTTGAAAACATTGGTTTGATGGATGAGAAATACTTCCTTTATTTTGAAGAAACTGATTTTTGTCTCCAAGCCAAGCGATCTGGATGGGAATGTTGGTATGTGCCTCAAAGTCGGGTGATGCATATTGCAGGGCAAAGTACAGGAGTCACTGTCCGCAGTAGTGCACCTAAACGTTTACCTGCGTACTGGTTTGATTCAAGACGTCGATACTTCACCAAAAACTACGGTTGGTTTTATGCATTAGTTGCAGATATGGTTTGGGTTATAAGCTTTTCAATTTGGCGTTTAAGGCGAATTGTGCAATGCAAGCCAGATTTAGATCCTCCTTATTTTTTGTGGGATTTTATACGAAATAGTACTGCTTTTAGAAGCTTAAACTTTAAAACCAAGATCTAGTATTACTTTGAGTAGGTTCATTGAGATTTACTAATGGGTCCAGATTGTTATATAACTGATGCGTTGGAGATTATTGAAGGTATTTTTGACGTATTGAGCTCTAGATTGTGAGGATATTTAGTCATTGAAGTAACCACATCACCAGTGCTAAAACTAGTTTTCGTTACTAGAGTCAGCAAATAGGTCAATGAAAAATTTGAACATTTTAGGTTGAGTTATAAAAAAATGAGGTAAATATTTTATCCTTTGTTTTATTCCTCTATTTGAAGGGATGCGAGAAGCTACACTAGCAAGTCAATGGGTTTGGATATAAAAATGTCATCTAACTATAGCCTTAGATTTTTTTCTGGGATTACGCTTTTTATATTTTCTGCATCTGCTGTTTTTGCTATTCCAGTTCAAGCTCAGGAATCAGAGTCGACGCTGCCTTTATCATCTGACCCTTCATCTATTAGACTATTGAGCACTCCTGAAAACCCCGCGGAGGATGCCTATCGCTTGGGCAGAAGTGACGAAATCAGAATCAGAATTTTTGGTGTGGAGCCAGATTTTTTTGAGCGTGACAGCTATATTATTCCTGTTGATGGTCGGTTAAACTTACCTTGGGTGGGTGAAGTTCGGTTGGATGGTTTAACCATTAGAGAGGCCGAGACACAAATTGCGGCTAGCTATGCTCCTTTTATTAGAAATCCAAACGTTACTGTCACCTTAGTTAGCCCACGTTCTTTGCGAATTGCTGTTGCTGGAGAGGTACAACGTCCCGGATCTTATTCCCTTACACCCCGTGAACAGGTGGTTGGGGGCGGACTAGCCGAGGTAGGGGGCAATCCTAATGATTGGCCTACTGTCGTTACAGCTATTCAATCAGCTGGTGGATTACAGCAGCAGGCAGATCTTAGGAACGTTGAGCTGCGTCGGTTAGATCAGAATGGCTCCACACGAAATTTCAAAGTGGATTTGTGGTCGCTATTACAAGGAGAAAATACATCTCAGGATTTTGCTTTGCGAGATGGTGACACTATTGTTGTTCCAACAGCTACGGATCTTGATCCATCTGAAGCTCAGAGAATTGCGATCGCAAATTTTTCCCCCGATGGTATTTCGGTCAATATTGCTGGGGAGGTGACAGCCCCTGGGCAGGTGGATATCAGGCCTAATTCATCACTAAACCAGGCCATTTTGGCGGCTGGCGGGTTTGACGATCCAAGGGCTAATTCTGGATCTGTCAACTTAATTCGTTTAAATCCTGATGGCACAGTGGTCAACCGGGTCATCCAAGTCGATTATTCGGATCCTTTGAACGAAGAAACAAACCCTGCCTTGAGAGATAACGATATTGTTGTAGTGTCTCGGCGAGGGCTGACCAGAGGAGCAGATTTTCTTGACCTTCTAGGAGGTCTTGTAAACTCGGTTGTCAATCCAATTAATGGCATTTTGAATATCATCAACGGTATTGACGACCGAAATTTTCGTAGGAACAATTAGGGGGGTATTCTGAGCTAAAGATGGTGAGGAGTATATAGCTGTAGGGTGTATGTATCAATAGGGGCTCTGTATAAAACTGGTTATTTTCTGATGGTAAGCACCATGATTTCTGCTTAGTGAAGCGACTGGTTTTAACCCTTCTTAGTCAATTGGTTCTGTAAAAAAGATTAGTGTTATCACTCTGCGCCCAAGCAATTCTACTTAGTCTTTCCCGGAACTATATATAGGCTGGATAAATCTGAAGGCATCTTGAAGCTTCCGCAACAAGTCCTGAGAGTGAACCAACCTGGCTGTAACATGTTCGGTAGATGGTGCATAAGGCATCTGAGCCCCTGAGGTAATAACTGAGCTCTTTAACCGACCGTCTTGTAGATGAGTGAGTATAGATACCTAATGTGCTTGGAGGCTATGATGAGCTAAGATCGGATAGATAATAGTTGAAACTATTTGATTATTTTGCATGTTTACCTTTGTCTTGTTGGGTTTTGTCTAACTATTCTTAGGCAGTCTTTCTGCTTATTCTCCCAGGGTATCGAAGCAGTTCTAACGACGTATTTTAATTTCTTCCATATAGAATTTTGAGGGTGGGATGGAAACTTTTAAGGAATCACATGAATCGCTAGCTAATCAGCCGCATAATCAGGTGCAACCAACCCCTATTGATACTGAAAGTGCTGAAGTTGGCGGTCAGCAAGGGATAAATTTTCGCCCTTTGCTCCGTACCATGCGTCAAAACTCATGGTTGATTCTGGGAGTTACTGCTTTAGCTGCAGGACTAGCCTATTGGATAAGCAGTTCAGCATCACCGGTTTATCAGGGAAATCTTCACATTTTAGTTGAACCTGTTACTCCTGAGAGAAGCTTGTCGGAACCTGGGGTTGTAGCTCGAGGTGAAGACAGACCTAGACAGACAGAACTAGACTATGCAACTCAGTTGGTTATTTTGCAGAGTTCAGGTTTGCTGGCCGATATAGTTGAGCAAGTTCAAGCTAGCGATCCCGCTTTCAACGAAGAGACTTTAAGGCAGGGCTTAACCATCGATCGATGCTGCACTGGAGATGGAATTGGAGGTATGGGAGCAGAAAGGACAAAGATTATTGAGATTATTTATGAAGATTCTGACCCTCAAAGGGCGGACTTTGTCTTAGATGTTGTTGCAGACCGACTCTTGCAATATAGCCTTGAGGAGCGCAAGAGTAGCATCAGCGAAGGGGTCAGGTTTATAGACGAACAGCTCCCCTCCTTGGAAAATCGGGTGGCGTTGCTACAGTCTCAAATTCAATCTCTTCAAGAGCAGTATTTATTGACTGACCCTCAGGCTCAAGGGGTGCAGATATCTGCTCAACTTGAAGATATCTCTAACCAGAAGCTGGAGACTGACAAGCTGCTTCGTGAGCAGGTAACCCTCTACCAAAATCTACAGAGACAGCTGGGGTTAGGCCCAAGTCAAGCGTTAGCCTCTTCAACGTTGAGCGAAGATCCTGGTTATCAAAACCTACTTAGGCAGCGAGAAGAGATTGAAAGCCAAATTGCTGTTGAATCTGCTTTCTACAACGAAGCTAGTCCTGTGGTGCAGTCTCTCCGAGAGCAGGAAAGAGAGCTATCTTCTCTTCAAGAAAGGCGGGCGAGGGAAGTATTGGGCTCTTCCTTTAACGAGTTAGATCGCTCTCAGATGTTGGCTTACCAAAACTCTGTGCGAACTGGCCTAATCCAACAGATGGTTAATGTGGTAAATGAGATTCAGGTGCTGGAATCTCGTTCTAGTACATTGGATCAGGCTAGTAACTCAGTGAGTCAGAGGATGCGGCAGTTTCCTGCCATCGCTCGCCGATATGATGAACTGCAGCGAGAACTTGAATTGGCAACCCAGACCCTAGATCGGCTCTTAACCCAGCGAGAAACGCTTCGGGTTGAGGCGGCCCAAAACGAATTTCCCTGGGATTTGGTGTCTATGTCCCAGGTGGCCAGAGATGAAAATGACAATCCTGTACCTGAAGCTGGTAAGTTGCCTAGGAATATGGCTCTGGGTTTACTAGCAGGATTGGTTGCAGGAACTAGCGGAGCATTTTTGCTTGATAAAAGCAAAGACACCTATTTCGGTCTAGAGGATATTGAGGAAAGTATTCCTTTTCCTGTGATGTCTACTATTCCATACTGTAAAGAGGCTGTTCGCTTACAGAATGCTTCGGGTTCTACCCTGTTTGATAAGGCGGACCGCAAAGGAGGTGTAAACCTATATTCATTCTTAAACTCATTTAGTACAACTTATGCAAAAGTACGTCTTTCTCCGTCGGCACAGTTAATTCAATCTATTGTCGTTTGCTCACCGTCACCCCAAGACGGTAAATCTACCTTAGTGCTGAATCTTGCTAAAGCCGCTCTCATGGCTGATCAACGAGTACTGATAGTAGATGCTAACCTCAAGTCCCCTCAACTTCACCAGATGCTAGATATCCCAAACTCTAGGGGGCTTAGCGATGTCTTGGCGGGTGTGGCATCGGTTGAAGAGGTGATTGAGCCAGTGCCACTTACAAGTAATCTATTTGTACTGACGGCAGGCCAAGATTCTTCTGAATCAGGTAAGTGGCTGGCATCAAATCAGATGAAGCATCTGGTTCAAAAGTTGCATGATGGGTTCGATCTGGTAATTTACGATACGCCTAGTTACCAAGAATCATCTGATGCTAGCTTCTTGACCTCCTACGCTTCCAGTTCACTGATGGTAATTGGTAACCAGAAGACAAGCAGGTCTATGGCAAATCAAATGATTCAAGAATTTGATGACTTTAATTTGCCTTGCCTAGGAGTTGTTGTGAACTACGTATAGTCGAGTGTCACTGAAATAAGGGGGTAGAAAAAGTGAAGGCGTCATTTCAGCCGGGAAACCTTCTAAGTAAAAGGGGTTTGGGCGTTGTGCTCTTCGTGACTGACGGGCAACAGGCAGATCACCCGTATGGTCGACAAGACACTTATACCCCCATTCAGCAACGCCAAAAATAGGGCGATCACCTTTCCCCCTAGACAAATGGTCTTGGTGCTCCGTCACTATTGCCTCAGTATGGGTTTTGTGGTCATGGTCATCGACGTTTTCACCTGAGAGCTCAGGGTTTTTTCCAGCAGTATCGCGGCATCGTCCCAGGAATATTGAGTAGCCGTGGCATACGCTTGATTAGACATTGCTTGCCACTCCAGATCTGACATCTGGGCCACCTGCTCAATGGCTTGCGCTATGTCCTCTGGGCTTTCGGGCGGAACCAATAGGCCTCCGCCCCCGCCCAGTAACCCAGGGGCTGCTCCGGCGGGAGTCCCAATCACGGGGGTACGGCAGGCCATGGCCTCTAAAATCGGTAGACCAAACCCTTCCGACCGACTGCTAAATAACCAAACATCGCAACTGGCGTAGATATCTTTAATGGTGTGCTGCGGCGGCTGACAACTGTAGTGAGCATCGGTTGGCAGCGGTAGCTCCGGTAAAGGCTGGCAGGTGCCAAAAGAAACGATCCGCAGTTCAGGCCGTCGTTGAGCGACGATGTCTAACGCCCTGAGGATAATGTCACACCCTTTCCAGAGGGTGTCAAAGTATAGGAAGCCCACGGTTAGGACCTTGTTCTTCTGGCGGGGAGGGGCTTGGAAGAGGGTAGTATCGACACTATTAGGCACCAGGGCGATCTGCTTGGCTCCATAGGTTTGGGACAACGTGTCAACCAACCACTGGGAGATAGTAATTTTGTGGAGTGACGTGCGGTAAGTCGCCCTGACCCTGTCCGCATGAAAGACATCAAAAACCTCGTGGTGCTGAATAAAGTAAAACTTCTCCCCCTTTGCAGGGGACAACTGGGCTACCCATTCTGCGGTTTCCCACCAGGTGGCTACCACGATATCGGCATTGGGTACGTCATCATCGACGATGGGTTTAGGATGATCGACAATTTTTAGGGGGACGCCACCCGTTTGGAAATAGTTATCCTGTTCCTCGGGTTGCCGCCGAAGGATCTTCCCTTCTCTTAGCAGGGCCCTAACCCGCTCCCTTAAGGTGGGCTGAGGTTGCTTTAAAGCAACTACTAGCACATCATGACCTAGGTTTTTCAGGCAATGCGCATGGGTTGCCACCACTCGGATCCCCCCAAAGACGCCAACGCAAGGAATAACAAATGTAATTCTCATAGAAAACTTGTCGATAGAGCAGGGCATCACATGCTGAGCGAACCGTCTTTCGATCACTAGGGATGAAGCTATCGGAACAGGGAGCAACTAGGGAATTTCATGAAATCTTTAATAGGGCCATAGATTTAGTGAAGATACTATTCATCTGACCTAGGGCAGTGTAAGTTAGCAGATCGAAGGTGACATTTCGACGATTTAGACACAAAGTTCTGAGGAATACGTCATTGTACCGTGATGGTTTGATCTAGGAAATGACTTTTATTTGGTCCCTTAGACCCTCATTTATAGCCATAAGCCATAGGTATAGCGGTTCTTGATTGGATGAAGTACATTGAAACCCTTGCTACATAAGGCTTACAGGACTTAGGCTATACCTCACTAGGGTAAAAACCGCTATAAAGTAAATATACAGCTAATTTCCTATCGGTTTCATAATGTTTTTGTATGCTCCCCAAAAATATCCGGAACTTGGGCTCAAGCTTGAGTAATTTGGAGTCACGCTTGAAGGAAACACGTTCTACTTTAGGGACCCTCTATGGCGGCCCACTCGTCAAAAAACTCTGCTGCCCCAACGGAAAAATCATCTTTAAAGGCACGGGCTATCCGTGGATCAATGTGGACCCTAGGAGGCTACGGGGCTAATCAGGTTTTACGTTTTGTTAGTAACCTGGTGCTGACCCGGCTATTGTTTCCTGAAGCTTTTGGCTTGATGTCCCTGGTGCAGATCTTTCTGCAAGGGCTGGAAATGTTCTCAGACATTGGCATTAAGCCCAGCATTATCCATGACAAGCGGGGCAATGATCCCACCTTTCTCAACACCGCCTGGACCATTCAAGTGGGCCGGGGCATTGGCCTATGGATTTTGGCCTGTGCGATCGCGGTGCCAGCGGCCCAGTTTTATCGTGAACCGATGCTGGCCCAACTGTTGCCAGTGGTGGGGCTAACAGCTTTAATTTCTGGGTTCACCTCCACTAAACTACCCACCGCCAATCGCCATCTCAAGTTGGGCTTAATCACCATGTTGGAGCTGGTCTCCTACACCACTGGCTTGGCGGTGATCATTTTTTGTGCCTGGCGGTATGAATCGGTGTGGGCCTTGGTGGCAGGCGGCTTGGTTGATAATTTGCTACGCATGGTGCTGAGCCATACGATGTTGCCCGGTATTTCCAACCGGTTTCGCTGGGACCGAGAGTCTGTACAGGCCCTCTACCGCTTTGGTCGCTGGATTTTTGTTAGCACCGCCCTCACCTTTTTAGCCGGGCAAGGGGATCGCCTCATCCTCGGTCGCCTGCTCGATGTTCGTTTTCTAGGCATCTACACGATTGCGCTAACCGTCTCCCGCTTCCCTCGCCAAGCTATTTCTCAGATTATCGATCGCGTCCTGTTTCCCTCCTACGCCGAGTTGATCCGCGATCGCCCCGAGCACATGTATGCCAACCTGCGCAAAAGTCGCTTTGGCTTGATTGCCATCAGCTGGGGTATTTCCCTGATCTTTATCCTGTTTGGGCCAGCGATGATTCACACCCTTTACGATGCTCGCTACGCCGATGCCGGTTGGATTATTCAGATTGTGTCTCTAGGATCGCTGATTGGCATTGTCGGTGGGACCTATGACGGGGTGTTGATGGCCCAGGGCAAAACCTTTTGGGTGTGCTTTCTGCTGATGGTGCAGATTGGCACCCAACTGGGTGCAATGGTGGTGGGGTATCAGCTGAATGGGCAAACGGGGGTGGTCTGGGGGCTGGCCAGCGTCACCTGGGTAACCTATCCCATTAAAGCCTGGCTGTTCTCGCGTTTGTCCCTGTGGCAACCCGAACTAGATGTGCCATTTTTGGCCGCTGCTGGCGTGATTGTTGCAGCAAGCACCTACTTTTTGAATTCGGCCTAACCCGAGCAGGATCCCTCTGATGCTTTTTCTACCCTGTATGTCCGTTGACTATGAGTCATTCCCCCACTGTTTCTGTTGTGTTGCCGGTCTACAATGCTGAACGCTATGTGGCTCAATCCATTGAAAGCATTCTGTCCCAAACCTTCACAGACTTTAAGCTGCTCATTGGCGATGATTGTTCTAGCGATCGCTCCCTAGACATCATCAACCACTATGCAGCTCAAGACGCCCGCATTCAGGTGATTCAGAACCCAGAAAACTATGGAGGTGGCAAAACTCGTAACTGCTTAATAGCTCAAGCCAAGGGCACCTACGTCGCCGTCATGGATGCAGATGACATCTCCCTACCCAATCGCTTGGCCCTACAAGTGCAGTTTTTGGAGGATTATCCCGAGGTGGTATGTCTGGGAGGCGCCCACGACTTAATTGATGGCGACGGGCGGCTGCTTACCCGCCTCCATCTACCAGAGCAGAATGAGGAGATTCAATCTCTGGCCCTAGCCGGCCACGGCAGCATTTGCCATCCCTGCGCCATGATCCGGCGATCGGTCTTAAATGATTTGGGTGGCTACGATGAAACTATGATTAGCGCTCAAGACTTAGACCTATGGCTACGCCTAGGTGAACAAGGTGACTTAGCCAATCTACCTCAGGCAATCTTACAATATCGCCTACATTCTAATTCCGTCAGTCAAAATCGGAGCCTCGAGCAACGACAAAATGCCCGGCTAGCCTGTGAACGGGCCTGGCGGCGGCGGGGCATTGAGGGCACCTTTGAAGCGGGCTATGCCTGGCGACCTACCGCCGATCCTGAGTCCCAGCATCACTTTATCCTTAAGTATGGCTGGTGGGCCTTCAATAGCCGACAGCGACAAACCGCCCTGGTCTATGGGTGGCGGGCAATCAAGCTTCGTCCCTTCCAGTCTGATGGCTGGATGTTGTTGGGTTGTGCGATCGCTAAGTCAATGCCGTCCCTTGAGTAACCTTAGCTGCCCTCTAGGAGACGTTTTGGGAGAAATAAACCTGTTAATCCACGAAGTAGGAGAGCGATCGCCCCATGTCTGGCCTAGATACCCCATCACCCCTGGTAAGCGTGATTATGCCCCTGCACAACGCCGAGGCCTATATCACCAAAGCGGTAGCCTCCATTTTGCAGGAGGTTGCCATTCCCCTAGAGGTGATTGTGGTCAACAATCGCTCCACGGATCGCTCCCTACAACGGGTACTAGCGCTGACCGATGCCCGGCTACGGGTGATTCACCACGACACCCCTGGCATTGCCGCCACCCTCAACGCCGGGTTAGCTGTGGCCCGGGGTGCCATAGTGATGCGGTGTGATGCCGATGATCTGTTTCCGTGCGATCGCATTGCCGCCCAAGCCCATTGGCTCCAGCAAAACCCCGACTACAGCGCCCTCTGCGGCAGCTATGACGTCATTACCCCCAGGGGAGCCCTGGTATTGCAGCACCACCTGGGCTTCCAGGCCGAAGAAATCACCGACGAGTTACAACAGGGCATTACCCGCACTCATCTGGGCACCTTCGCCATCCGCAGCGAACTGCTGCGCCAGATGGGGGGCTTTCGGCCCTACTTTGAAACCGGAGAAGATATCGATTTACAATTGCGCCTGGGGGATGTGGGCCGAGTGTTCTATCAGCCTGACCTGTACTATCGCTACCGGCTTCACAACCATTCCATCACCCACACCATGGCCAGCGAGCGGCGGGTCTTCTTTGATCGCATAGCCCGCACCTTCCAGCTCCAGCGTCAACGCCAGGGCCAGGACGACCTCCAGCGGCGCCACCTCCCCCCTGTGCCCCCTGGAAGTCAGGCACGGCCCTATACCTCCAACCAACAAATACAGGGATTTTTGCAGGGACGGGCTTGGCAATTGCTCGGCCAAGGTGAATGGCGGCAGGCTTTGCAGATGGGGCTACGTTCCCTGATGGCTAACCCTAGCTATTGGCCTGCTTGGAAAAACACGGCCATTTTGCTTGCCAAAGTCTTGCTAAGCCTTCGCCCTCCGATCGCTGGATCGTCAGCCCCACCGTCCTCTAGTACTCTGAGGCATAAGTCGGCCAACCATTCCTGACACCTGATACCCAACACCTGACACCCCCAGCAACGGTGGTCCTATTTCTGCCAGGCAGTACTAGTAGTCTGTCCCAGCCAGGGACGCCATCTGCACCCTACCCATCCCAACCACCAGAAACCCCTACACCAGGTAGGTCTATTGACTAAGAATACTCCAAATAAGTAGAGCATCCATTTACGAGTCGGGCTGTGGGGTGATTTCGATGAACCATTTTCCCAAGCCTGGTAAGCGATAGACCTGCTTTTCCAAGTCTGCCATCGCCGTTTTTAGGTGTCTATTGATACATGACGGCGAACCGCCGAACTTCCCGCCTTGTGCAATACTCCCATAAAGCTTTTATAAATGGGGCTTAATAGACTATTCAAAGCATAAAAACTGAGCTAAAACACCCATGCTTGAGACTGCAGGGCGGACAATAGTCGATAAAATTATAGGATTATTATCATGGTAATAACACCACTGATGAGATGAGTAGAGGGCGATTCTTAGGGACAATGGCTCAAAGTAGCAGTTGGTCTCTGTGGCAGCCGATCACTGTTGAGTAGAGTAAAGTCCACGTCCAGGGTTTCCCCCCCTAACGGCGCCTCAGTTGTCGACTGCCCTGCTATCTGCGGGCGGAACAACGACGGCGGCCGATTTACGGCGTGTGAGGATTGCCCTGCAGGATAACGATGTGCTGGTCGTCGATCGCAACCTGTTGGCTCGGGTGACCTATGGGTTAAACGTGTTTACCCAGCCCTTTCGGGATGTCCTGGGTTTTCTGTTATTTTTTGACTCCCTGGCCAATGCAGCTGATTCGCTCTTTAGACCTTAGGAGTACGCCCAGCTATGCCTTCTGCAGCGTTGAAACGGTATTGGCTCGCGCTAGATCGCCATCGCTGGGCCAGTCTAGCTAGCTTGCTGGGGGGGGTTGGGGTTATCGACAATCATAGCGCTGCGCCCCCCCCCCGGCTGCCCCTGTACCGAGCGGAAGGCAGCCTGATACCCAATAGTCCTGTGGTGGCCTTGACGGCGACAGGTAGCGAAGTTCAACAGCGGGGGCAGGGGATTATTTCAGAAGACTTTCTGTTGGCGGAGGTCTTGCTGCAGCGAGTTTTGGCAGAGCTCGAGGATCAGGGGATAGATCTGGATTCTGAGACCCTCCGCCCAATCGATTTGTAATCCTGGGAAATCCGTTCAAATCAGGGGGATCCATGGGGTAGGATCAAAGGCGGCCTTACTTAAACCTCAGTCATTGCTAGGAGCCACTGGATTGCCTACCCTGGGA
>PWUG01000014.1 GCA_003562605.1 Syntrophomonadaceae bacterium
GCCGCAAAGTCCATGTATTATGTATGCAGGCCACGGTCGATTTTCCACGAAGGCGCAAAAGAGAAGGCAAGCGGGGCGCACCCACCTGCCTTGAAAAACTCTCTACTGACGATCGACTACCGAGGAACGGTCAGGAGGCGGCTGGCAGCTTGCAGAAGCCCTCTGCTGGGATCGGCATTCACAACGCCGTCAATTTGAGCAGATCGGCCGCCCTCAGTGAACGGTAGGTGGTGACCGTTTTCCTTCGTGTTACTCCTCTCCGTCTCCTTTCCCGTCCTCCTTCAGTGCGCTACTTCGTTGGTGTCCTTCCTTGGCGCGCAGATCTGAGCCGTCTCCTTCCTGGCTTCCTTCGCTTCCATCGACCATCCTGATAGGAGCAGGGCCCCTGCTTCTCCTTCGTTATCCTCCTTCGGTAGTCGGGGGAGGAGCGGGAGCGCTTGCCCGGGGCGAAAGGGAGATTGGGGACCAATCCAGAAGTGCCCGAGGAGGATACAACTCCTCCCCGGGCTGACCCAAGGGAGCAAGCCCTCCCATGGGACATGAGTATCTTACGACAAACCGGAGTTGCTCGACCAGGGAGAGCCGCCTGGGATGGCGGCGGTGTTTGCGGAAAGGGTGCGGCCGACTCTATCGCGCTACGCGGTACAACCAACGCTATTGCCGGCAGCCGGATTGCCTGCGGGAAGTGCGGCGCTGGCAGGGGGCGAAGCGTCAGCGCAAGTGCCGGGCGAAACCGGGGGGACGACAGAGGCACGCCGAGGCGGAACGCCGGCGGCGTGCCCAGGCGTGTAAGCCACCCGGAGGAGGCAACTCGAGGACGGCCGCCGCGGCGTCTGCGAATTCTCAGCCCGGCGCGTGGTCACGCAGCAACAGGCACCCGGAAATTTTCTGCGACCGGCCCGGCTGTTATGAGCCCCCACGCGAGGCGTGTCATGCGTGCTACTGCGGCCCGGAGTGCGCGGCAGCCATGCGTCAGGCGCAGGACCGCGAACGCAAGTGGTTGCGGCGCAACAGCAATGCGGGCCGATTCAAACGCTGCCTGGAGTACGAAGAATCGCGGGCCAAACGCCGTGAACGCCGTGCGGCGGCAGAGCGTTCCCCTCTGGGGCCGGCGTCGACCGCGCGACCGCAAGGTGCGGTCCTAATTTCTGGATCGGACGGACATGCGCCGGTAGGCTTCTCAGGTCCCAAGGAGGTGAAAAACCATGATCCAAAAACAAGTGCTGGCCCCCGACCGCGTGCGCCGCCCCCCGCGGGAGGGATGGTCCTGGATTGATCGCCGGTTCTTACGCGAACATGCCCCGCGGTTGTCTCACGAGGCGATCTTCCTGTATCTGTTCCTGGCCGCGGTGAGCGACCAGAAGGGGCTGTCGTTTTACAGCGATGCGTCGATCGCCATCCGCCTGCGGATAGGCGAACAGGCCGTGGTCCGCGCGCGGGACGAACTGGTCCGCGAGGATCTGGTGGCCTACCGGACGCCGCTGACCCAGGTGCTTTCCTTGCCGGACCGAAACCGCGTGGAGCGCGGCGGTCTGACGTCTCTGAGCGAAATGTTCCGCAGCGTGACGCAAGCCTCTCCAGCCCCCGAGAGGCAGCCATGAAAATCTCCTTATGGGCCGAAATCCGCCGCTTGCACGAGGTCGAGCGGCTGACCGACCGAGCGATTGCCCGCCGGCTGCACTGTTGCACGAAGACGGTCGCGAAAGCGTGGAGAATGCCTCAGCCGCCCACGGAGACACCCAAGCGGCGTCAGAGCATCCTCGCGCCGCACCAGGCGCAGATCGATGCCTTGATCGCCAAGTATCCGGACCTCACCGCGGTGCGTGTGCTGGAGGAGATCTCCAAGGGCCAGAACGGCTACCGCGGGAAGGTCGGGGTGGTGCGGGCGTATCTTCGTCGCATCCGCCCCCACGGTGGACGCGTGTATCAGGAAGTGTTCTACGAACCGGGCGAAGCCATGCAGGTCGATTGGGGCTACTGCGGGTGGCTGGTGATCGGCCGGACGAAACGCCGAGTCTCGGTGTTGGTGGCCGTGCTCTGCTACAGCCGCATGATCTACATCGAGTTCACCCTCTCGCAGCGGAAATCCGAGTTCTACCGCGCCTTGGTCCATGCCCTGGAGTTTTTCGGGGGAAGCCTGAAGAAGATCATCGTCGACAACCTGACGACGGCCGTGATCAACGGCTCCGGGCGTCATGCCTGCTGGCACCCGGAGTTCCTGGCGTTGTGTGGCTACTTCTGCATGGAACCGATCGCCTGCGAACGTCGGGACCCGGAGTCGAAGGGCCGGGTCGAATCGGGGGTGAAGTACGTCAAGCAGAACGCCTTGGCCGGCCGGTCGGAAGAGTTGACCACCTGGGAAGCCTATCAACGTCTGGCGACGAGTTGGCGGGACGAGGTGGCCAACGTCCGAGAGCACGGAACGACCAAGGAACGTCCTTGCGATCGTTTTCTCCAGGAGCGTCCGCTGCTGCGTGCATTGCCTCCGGTGCCGTTCGATACCGACGAAATCCTCTCCACGGAGGTCACCTCGCACGCCCGCGTCCGCTACGACGGCAATCGCTACTCGGTGCCGCCGACCCTGGTCGGCAAGACGGTGATGCTCAGGGCCAACGCCAGCGAACTCCGCGTGCTCTACCAGGGAGAAGTCATGGCCTGCCATGGGCGTTGTTACGAGAAGGGCCAGGTGGTGGTCCAGGCCGAGCATCGCCTGGCGGCCTTGAAGGCCCGCCGGCGTGGCCAGGCGCGGCAGCTTGAGGAGGAGTTCGACGCCTTGGGGTCGGAGGCCCGCGAGTTCCACCTCAAGCTGATGGAAATGCCGGTAAAAACGACGGTTCACCTCCGCCGCCTGCTGACCTTGGTGCGGCTCTACGGACGCGACGACGTGCTGGCGGCGATCCGCCAGGCCCTGGCATACCAGACCTACGACGCGGCCTACGTGGAGACCCTGGTCCACCAGGAGCGTCGGCGGCGGGAGCTTCCCTCGCCGATGCCCCTTGCGCCCAAACGGCAGGAACTGATCGAAGACATCCGCCTGGAAGAGCCCGACCCGGGCCACTATGACCGGCTTTTCGGGACTCCCGACGAGGACCAACCATGAGCGCACCGATGAACAAGATCCACGAGAAACTGCGAAGCGATCTGGCCGAGTTGAAGCTCCACCGGATCGCGGAGATCTATCAGGAAGTGCTGGATGAGGCGGCGAGAAAACACAACTCGATGCTCCAGGTGCTCGCCGCTTTGGTGGCGGAAGAGGCCGCCGTTCACCACAACCACGCACTCCAGCGGCGTATCCAACGCGCCAAGCTGCCGCCCCGTAAGACGCTGGAGGATTACGACTTCACCTGGCCCAAGCGGATTCCCAAGGAGAAGATCCTCCGTCTGTTCGACTGTGACTTCGTGGCCCAGCACGAGTGCGCCGTGTTCATCTCGACGACCGGCCTGGGGAAGTCGCATTTCTTGAACGCCTTGGGCTACACCGCTTGCGAGAAGTGCATCTCCGTACGTTTCACCCGCGTCGTGGACATGATCAACGCACTGACCACGGCACAACTGCGAGGGACGCTGGAGAGGACGCTTCGGGATTACACGCGGCCTCAACTCCTGCTGCTGGATGAGCTGGGCTATCTGCCGATCGACAAGCGCGGAGCGGACCTGTTGTTCCAAGTCGTGGCCGCCCGTTACGAATGCGGCTCGGTCGTGGTGAGCACGAACCGCGCCTTCCGGGAGTGGGGCACGATGTTCGACGGGGACAATACCCTGGCCACCGCGATGATCGATCGGCTGATGCACCACGGGGAGCCGATCGTTATTCGAGGAGAAAGCTACCGCATGAAAGACAAGAAGCTCGACTGATCCGGGCCACGCCGGACGCGCCAAGGCCTGGAGCCAACGAAGGCCTGCGGAAGCCGGACGGCGTGAGGAACAAAAGCCCGCCCTGGGAGTCTTTCTCGGCTCCTCAGCGGCCGACTCGATGGAAGACGGCTGATCCTCGCTCCTCGCTCTGCCGTGGGCGACCGCGCCGAGAGCCCGCCTGGAAGGCGGCATCCGATTCACGTCCCCCGTCACCAAGTCGCGGCGAGCACGCAGCCTCCACCACCGAGCCGGCGGCGGTCCAAAGCCTCCGCCCTCTTCCGCCCGCCTCCCGACCCCTTATGCCTCGACCCTTCCGACGCGTGCCAACCACTCCCGTTTCCACGCCCACACTCCGCGTCAGCCGCCGCGCCGAGCAGGACCATTCCCCACCCACACGCCACCCTACGCTGCTCTCCGCCACCCCCGCGCAGGTGACCAACGTGCTGATTCTGATGGCGTTCTCAATGCCGCGCCCAGCGAATCCGACGTCCCAAAGTCTGCCCGGTGAGTAAGGCCTTCTTCTGCTCTTCGAGGGTGTATTCTTCCGGGTCCTGCGCGTCATAGTCGACGTCGGGGAGCGGGTTACCATTGGGCCCGAGCCGTTACGTCGTCGGGTTGGGCGACAGTCGAGGGGGAGAGCGTTCGAAGGGGAGCTCTTCCAGGGGGACTCTTCCATGATCGGCCTCCCTATCGACCGGAGAGCCGAACTTCATCTAGAACTCCCAGTCCAGAGCGATTCTGGGGCTCTCTCGCGGCCTCCAGTGGCGTGGGGCGACTCTTGGCCCTGGACCGCTTCAGGCCATCGTTTGGGTCGGTTTCCGCATCTGACGTGGGAGTTGGCGGAGTGTGGGTTCGTGGCTGTGGTTGGCCGCTGCCCTCACCCACCAAAGAGGGGAATGGCGA
>PWUG01000177.1 GCA_003562605.1 Syntrophomonadaceae bacterium
GAAAGATTTGTTCTTGTGTCATACATGGTTAAAACTACACCTTCAATGCAAAGATCTTTATTAAGATGTTTTCGAACCAGGGTTATAGTATTCATTAACTGGCCAAGTCCTTCCAGCGCATAATATTCACACTGAATCGGAATAATAACTCCATTAGCTGCATTCATAGCATTAAGGGTCAATAAACCAAGGGACGGGGGGCAATCAATAATGACAAGGTCATAGTTGTCTGCGATTGGAAGGAGGGCACGCTTTAACTTCTCCTCACGTGATACAAGTGAAACAAGTTCAATCTCTGCGCCAGCAAGCTGTATAGTTGCGGGGACTACAAAAAGGTTATCCCATTGCGTCGGCAGCACGATCTCCTGCATCGGCAGATCATCGATTAAAGTATTATAAATGCAGGCCTTAATATCCTTTTTGGAAAGGCCAACCCCGCTGGTAGCGTTTCCCTGCGGATCAATGTCAATTAGCAGTACTTTTGCTCCAAGCTTTGCTAAAGAAGCACTCAAATTGATTGCTGTTGTGGTTTTACCCACACCGCCTTTTTGGTTAGTAACTGCCAGTATACGTGCCATTTTACATCTCTCCTAATCTGTTCCCGTCATCAATCTTTAATTATGTGCTATTTTTGCTTCTGCTCTGATTTTAACATTTCTCTGGTAAGGCGGATTTTAACTTCTATATAATCAGGTTCGACAGTTTCAATTACTTCAGGGTATAGTCCCGAGCTCTGAATAATCGCCACTGCTTCGCGGATTGTATTCAAAACTATGCGCATATCCCTGATTATAGGCTTCGATCGTGTTGATTTTTTCCGGCAATATTCCCTTTCGTTAATCTTGTCGATACGTTTTTCGGCCTGGCTTACGGTTAATCCTTTATCTGCAATTTCATGAATCGCCTTTATCTGGTCATCCTCGGTGTCAAGCTTAAGCAGGGCACGGGCATGCCTTTCCGACAATCCGCTTTCAAGCAGTTGATTCCGAACCGACTCAGACATTTTGAGCAACCTGATCTTGTTAGCAATGGTTGATTGGCTCTTACCCAGACGCTGAGCCAGAGCTTCCTGAGTCAGGTTGAAATTTTTCATCAGGCTTACATAACCCATAGCTTCCTCAATATAATTAAGGTTTTCTCTTTGCAGGTTTTCAACAAGGGCAATCGTTGCCATAGTATCGTCAGAAAGGGTCTTTACTGCAGCCGAAATTTTCTTCCAACCAAGTTTCCGGCAGGCTAATAATCTTCTTTCACCGACGGCCAGTTGATAACCATTTGCCATTCGACGAACCAGAACCGGTTGAATCAGGCCGCTGGTCTTAATTGATTGAGCCAATTCATCAATTTTTTCTTCTACAATTTCGCGGCGGGGTTGGAATGGGTTAGGCCTGATCAATTCAATATCGATGGCTAAAACCTTATCCGTGGCCGTTTCAATTTCGCTGAAAGGATATTTTTCGATCTGCTTTTCGATCACTGCACCTACGTTCTTTTATTATTTCGCTGTTGTCCATTAATTTGACAATCAGCTTTTCTTTCCTTCAACCAACTTTCAATTTTTGTTTGCTTCAACATATTATTCTAGCGGCTTTTTGCCAGGTTTTCCCACCCGACGGGGGTATTGGAGAGGAGTTTCGCCCGCTTTTCTAAGCAGATACAGAGATCTTTCTTCCCCGGTATCTAAAAAGTAGTCCCATGCATCTATAATTTCTCCACCACAAAGCTCGATTGCCTTTTTAGCCTTATGTGCTTCTTTCTTCCCTCGAGGCCCTTTGTAAAATATAGCCTTTCCACCGATTTTAAGAAACGGCAGCGACAATTCCGCCAGAACAGCCATTTCTGCAACAGCTTTGCTTAAAACATAATCGAATTGTTCCCGGTGTTCACTATTTTGTCCCAGCTCTTCCGCTCTTTTGTTTAAAAAATAAACTCGCTTTAAACCGATACCCTCGACAGTATTCTGCAAAAAGGTAATTTTACGTTTATTGGAATCCAACAGGTACATATAGATTTCAGGCAAACATATTTTTAAAGGCAAGCCGGGTAAACCTCCTCCGCTGCCTATATCGAGAACTTTACTATCCACGGCAAAATTAATTACTTTTAAGGGGTAGAGGGAATCATAAAGCTGTTTACCAATTAATGCTTCTAATGATCGTTCCCCGGTAAGCCTTTGCTTCTTAAGTCCCCTGAGCAGCATATCGACGTACTTAAGCAGCATCTCCCTACTGTTGCAGTCAATTTCTATCTGAAGCGAATTACACATTTCATCAATCATAACTTCCGGCGATTTGCAAGTCATTACTGATCCTTCTTTCATCAACAGTTACTTGCCCAAACAAAATTCACTAAAAATCTTATCCAGAAGCGCTTCATTTACTGTATCGCCGGTTATTTCCCCCAACTTAAGCCAGGCGTTTTGCAGTTCAAGGCTAACCAGCTCAATCGGCTGATTATCTAAGATGTTGATAGCATTATCAATAATTTCCGATGCTTCGCAAATTATATCTTCATGCCTTATGGAAACTAACATTGCCGACTCCCCTGCTTTGCCCAAAACTAGATCAAGTTGTCTTGTCACCGCATCTTCCAGTAGCTGAATCCCTTCTCCTGTAAGCGCTGCAGTCTTAACAATTTCTGCCTCGGGATAATTATCCCGAACCGCATCTGCGGATAATTTCTGCTCTAAATCTAACTTATTAATCACAATCACCAGTCCCTGGCCCTGGCCGCGCAAACCGGCAATTTCTGAATCTTCTTCGGTCCATGATGATGATCCGTCAAGTACTACAATGAGCATCCTGGCCCTTTCAGCAGCAGCCCGCGATCTCTCAATGCCCTGTTTTTCAACCGGATCTGCAGTGCCCTGTATACCTGCGGTATCAACCAGGCTGATTGGATATCCTCCCAAATTCATATATCCTTCGAGCATATCACGAGTAGTACCAGGAACCTCATGTACAATGGCACGCTGTTGACGCAGCAGGGCGTTTAGAAGAGATGATTTGCCCACATTAGGCCTGCCTATTATAGCAACACTAACCCCGTCCTGGTAAGCCCTGTTTCTTTCAACGCCCTTCAGCAGTACATGCAATGATTCCTGCAGATTTCCCAGTTCAATTATTAAATTATCAGAACTGGGAATTTCATCGGCGAATTCCTCAGGATAATCAAACCATGCTTCAATCGGCGCACGCAGAGTAATTATCTTATCTCTAATCTGCCCTATTTGAGACGCAAAATCCCCCTGCAAAGCGCGGGCTGCAACTTTAACTGCCTCTTCCGAACGCGCCCTGATAATATTCATGACAGCTTCGGCCTGGCTGAGATCAATTCTGCCGCTCAGAAAAGCACGCTTTGTAAATTCGCCCGGGTCTGCAAGCCGTACACCGGAGTCCATCACTCTCTTCAGGATAGCCCGCAGAGCGAATATACCACTATGGCAATTAATCTCTACGATATCTTCACGAGTATAGGTGTAAGGGGCGGGCATGAAAGAAACAAGCACTTCATCTAATACAGTTCCGTTTTTGTCTCTGATATGCCCATGGTAAAGACGGCGAGGTTCTGGATATTCCGGATTGCCACTTTTAGAACAATTAAAGATACTGCTGACGATAGTATAAGCACCGGGGCCGCTGAGTCGGACAATGCCAATTGCACCTTCGCCAAGGGGTGTACTGATTGCGCAAATTGTGTCATTTTCCTGCAACAATAATTCCTCCTGTGGAAAGCATTAAAAAACCGCCCCACTGATGGGGCGGCGCTTCAAAACCCAACTTAACTCGGAGCAATGACAACTTTCCGGTAAGGTTCTTCTCCTTCGCTGTAAGTTGTAACTCCTGGGTAGTCCTGAAGCGCTAGATGTATGATTCGTCTTTCCTGGGGATTCATCGGTTCCATAGCCTGCTCATAGCCTTCCTGGCTTACTTTACGCGCAACATTTTTAGCCAACTGGGTTAGTGTCTTTTCTCGTCTAACCCGGTAATTCTCAACATCCAGTACAATCATTTTGTTAAGAGTTGCAAACTGCCTTCTCATAACAACATTTAATAGATATTGCAGGTCACTCAAGGTTTTTCCGCGGCGCCCAATCAATGCTCCGACATCCGGACCAAAGACCTGAGCTTCCACCTTTTCTTCATCTTCATTAACAGTCACGCGGCCTTCGATTTGCATATAATTTAATAGTTTTTCCAGGTATGATTTGAGATATTCAACAGGGCCTAAAATTGCCCTTACATTAACCCTGGCATCCTTATTGCCTATTATGCCCAGGATACCCTGGGTTGGTTCATCCACAACTTCTATTTCAGCATTGCTCTTTTTGATACCAAGAGTAGCAAGGGCCTTTTCAACTGCTTCATTGAGATTCCGTCCTGAGGCTTCATATTCACTCATTTCTTACCCTTTCTTTTTTTCACTTTTGGTTTAGTATCTTTGGGTTCGGGCTCATTGTCGTTCTTTGAACTTGCCGGCCTAACTGTAAGGTGTTCCTCTTCCTTTATTTTCCTGTTTGTAGGTTCCTTTTTGCCTGATTTTTCTTTCTTTTTAGGATCTTTTTCTCCTTTTTGCATTACATCTGGTTTAGTATCAACCTTAATATCCTCTTTAAGTTCTACCTTGGCATCGTCCATTGAAGTGATAAGTTTGTGCTGACCAATGGAAAAGACGTTGTTCATTGTCCAGTATATAACCAGGCCCACAGGGAAAGTGAAGCTGAATACCGTGATCATAACAGGCATCATATACATAAGCATTTTCTGGCTGCTGTCAGCAGGCATAGACATTTTCGAATATAAATAGGTTGTAGCACCGGCAATCAAAGGGAATATATAGTAAATGCTTATTTCACTTATAAAACTTTCAACACTCAAGGTGGTCATTGGAAGGTTCAGCAGGTTAATCGTTTCTGATGCCTGAAACAAGTAAGGGTTTATTATTTCCATATCAAGAAAGAGATCCGGCTCTCTTAAAAGGCGGAAGACACCAATTAATACAGGGAACTGGACCAGCAACGGCAGGCAGCCGGCCAGGGGGTTCATATTGTTTTCTTTCATGAACTCCTGAACAGCCCTGTTTTGCTTCTCCTTGTCATCCTTATACTTATTCTGGATCTTCTTCATTTCCGGCTGTAAAATTTGCATTTTTTTCGCCGATTTAATCTGTTTATTATTAAGGGGAAAGGTTACCAGCTTAACCATTAAGGTCATAATAATAATAGCAATTCCAAAATTTGGTATATAATCATAGATAAAGCTGATCAGGACGCTGAATACTTCAGCAATTGCATCAATCATTTAGCCGCCTCCTACAATCATGCTACTCGACAGGGTGGTAACCACCCGGGTTAAAAGGATGACAATGCATAATTCTTTTAACCCCCATTACCAGGCCTCTTACAAAACCATATCGTTGCAATGCATCATATGTATACTGCGAGCAAGAAGGATAAAACCGGCATACCTGAGGTTTTAGTGGAGATAAAAATGCCCTGTAAAACCTGATCAGCGCCAAACATAGGTTGGTCGCAAGGCGCTCCGATATTGTCATTGTCGCTTTTTTAACAATTGCTTTTTCCGGCAAAGATTATGCAGCTCCTTGCAAGCTTCTTTAAAAGAAACATCTGCTGCCGGTTTTCGTGCAATCAAGATAAAATCATAACCTTTACATAGGTGCTCTTCCACCTTAAAAAAAGCCTCTCTGTAAGTTCTTTTGATCTTATTCCGGACAACACTTTTACCAACTTTTTTGCTAATTGAAAACCCAATTCGGTTATAGTTAAGCCCATTCGGACAGTAATAAAGGACGATATTTCGTGATACAACCGTCCTGCCATAACGGTAAACTCTTTTAAATTCCCAATTTTTCTTCAATCTGTGCATTGCTTTAATAACTTTATCAGGCACTAATTTTTTTTCTCATTCTTTGCCGTCTTCTTTTAATAACCTGTCTTCCCGCCTGGGTACTCATTCTTTTCAAAAATCCATGCACTCTTTTTCTCTTTCGCTTTTTGGGCTGATAAGTTCTTTTCATATTTACCCCTTCATGTTACATTCAGATTAAAAAAATTATACAGTAATAAAAGGAAGCATGTCAAGAAAACTAAAGTTTTAACTGAAAGTAAACAAAAATAAAAGGATCTTTTCTTTGCAGACAGGGGCAAGATCTGTTAATATGTTTTTATCAGCAGCTTATTTTTGTCCCAAATAACAGTGTTTTCCACAGTTTTTGTTAATAACTCAATTTTATGTTAATAACTTAGCCGGTCCTTATCTCTTCACATCGGGGGTTTTCAGATGAACAGCCAACTTAATGAAATCTGGCAGCTTACACTTAATGAGCTGAGTAAGGACTTGAACAAACCAAGCTTTGAAACCTGGTTCAATTTAACCAAACCTGTTTCTCTTGAAAACCGTTGCCTGGTCATTGAAGTTCCCAATGATTTTACTAAAGAATGGTTTGAAACCAGATACCGTAACCAAATTATCAAGGCTTTAAAAGAGATAACTGATGACGATCACCGGGTCAGCTTTGTTATCGCTTCCGAATTCCAGGATAACCCTGATATTGAAGTTCTTGGTCAAGAATTTAATCAATCTAAAGACTTCACATCCTCTCGCAAAGATGAAAATCACGTCAAGAATAAGTTTATTTCAAGCTTTAATCCCCGCTATACCTTCGATACTTTTGTGGTAGGTGCTTGCAACCGCCTTTCCCATGCCGCTTCACTTGCAGTTGCAGAGAGCCCTGCCCGGGCCTATAATCCTCTTTTTATTTACGGTGGTGTTGGCCTGGGCAAAACACACCTGCTCCATGCCATTGGCCAATATTCACTTATAAATCATGACTTTTCCAGTGTTTTTTATTTTTCTTCAGAAAAATTCACTAATGAATTTATTAATGCTATTCGAGATAATAAAACTCTTGAATTCAGGAACAAGTATCGCAATATGGATATCCTATTGATAGACGACATCCAGTTTTTAGCCGGTAAAGAGCAAACCCAGGAAGAATTTTTTCATACATTCAATGCCCTGCATGATAACAATAAGCAAATTATCATTTCCAGCGATCGCCCGCCAAAAGAGATACCTACGCTCGAAGACCGCCTGCGCTCCCGTTTCGAGTGGGGCTTGATTACAGATCTTCAGACCCCGGACCTGGAAACAAGAACAGCAATTCTCAAGAAAAAAGCTCTTTCCGATGGGATTGACATTCCGGATCATGTAATCCAATATATCGCAGGTAAAGTAATTACCAATATCCGTGAGCTGGAAGGCGCACTAATCCGTATAGTTGCTTATGCTTCTCTATCAGAATGTCCGGTTACACTCGAATTGACTGAAGCTGCCCTGCAGGATATTATTTTCACCCGCCAGAAGAATATTACTGTCAAGGGGATAATTGAAGCAACAGCTGACAACTTCAACCTCAAGCCGGAAGATGTACTCTCAAAAAAAAGAACGCAGGATATTGCTTTGACAAGACAAGTTGCCATGTACCTTTGCCGCATGCTTACTGATTTATCACTGCCTAAAATCGGTAATGAGTTTGGCGGCAGAGACCACACAACAGTACTGCACGCTTTTAAAAAAATTGACACTTTAATTGCTAGTAATAGTGATTTGAAAAACCGACTTGAAATGATAAAAAATAATATATTGGATAAATCCTGAGCAACCTGTTAATAAGCTGTGCTTGGACTAAGAGTTAACGTATTTTATTGAGTTGTCATTTTTTTTGAACACATTTTAAAGAGCTTATCCACAAAAGACTGGCCCGGACTCGGCACTTACACAGACCATTATGCTTTTACTAACAATATGCACAGCCTTTATTACTATTACATCTTATATATATATGCAAGATCTTTATAATTATGTTGTTAATATCTTTTATATATAAACAAACGCGCTCCATATTTTGAAATGAGGTGCTTGGGTATGCATATATCTACCAATGCAAGCCAGTTAACGAATTGCCTGGAAATAGTTGAAAAAGCATTACCTGTTCGTTCAACGATTCCTGTTATCAGTAATATTCTGTTCGAAGCGAACCATGACTGCCTGACCTTTTCCACCACAAACCTTGAAATTTTTATAAAAGCCAAAATGGATTATCAGGGCAGCGAAACGGGAAAAATATTAATGCCACCCAAAATAGTCGATATTATGCGTTACTTTCCAACCCCTGAAGTTAGTATAGATATAAACTGGGACAATTTCCGGTTAGATATTAGTGGTGGTACAGCCCAATTTCACCTTTATGGATCAGATCCAGAAGATTATCCAATCTCATTTGAAAGTCAATCAGGCTTGAAGTCAGGTTTTATTATTGAGCAGGCTAAATTTAAAAAAATACTCAAGTCAGTTGCTTTTGCAGCATCGAATGAAGAAACCCGCCCGGCTTTCAATGGTATTTTATTTTCTTTCAAAGAAAATCTATTTTCGCTGACTGCATCAGATACTTACCGCCTTGTTATTAAAGATATCAAAGATGATAACTGGGCTTTTGATGAAAAAAAATCTTTGGTGCCAGCCAGGGCAATGCGTGAATTGCTGCGCATCTTAAGCGATAGCAATGTAAACATTTCCATTTTTAATGAGGATAAAATTCTTGCTTTTCAGCTTGATGAGATTTATTTTGCATCGAGATTGCTTGAAGAAAAGTACCCCGATGTTAGTGGTGTTATACCCAGTGCATATAAGACCCGCGTTATTATAGATAGAAAATTACTTGAGGATACAATCAGCCGCGCTGCATTGCTGGCGGAAGGGAAAAACCAGGCTGTCAATATTATTGTCAGGGATGAACAGCTTGAGGTTAAGGTAACCGGACAACAGGGCAGTATGGAAGAAATTTTACCTGTGGAACAAGAAGGGGAACCTCTCGAACTTTTTGTCAACACCCGCTTCGTCCTGGATATTTTAAAAATATTAGACGATCAAAAAGTAATAATCGATTTTCATGGTGAAGGAGGCCCGCTTATTTTCAGATTAGTTGACGATCAAAGTTATCTTTATCTTGTTTTACCGATTAAAAAAATCAATTGAAATTCATGGGGGCAGCAATTTTTGTTTTATATTGATAGTTTACTGATCAAGGGATTTCGTAACTATCGGCACCAGCATCTGCAGTTTCATCCCCGTCTTAACATACTTGTCGGCGAGAATGCTCAGGGAAAAAGCAACCTCCTGGAATCCATATATTATCTTTCAGTAACACGTTCTTTTCGCACAAACCGGGATCAGGAACTGGCCCATTGGGAAGATCGTTTTTTTTATCTTAAGGGTTGTTTCTTGAAAAATGATTTTAAAAACGAAGTTCAGATTAGCTATCGCCAAAATGGGCAGCTTAAAGTTTTAATCAATAATAATCCGGTGAAACGTTATGATCACTTACAGCAATTCCCGGTGGTTGTATTCAGCCCTGATGATCTTTTAATAATCAGGGAAGGTCCTTCAATTCGCCGGCGCTTTCTTAACCTCGAAGCGTCCAGGTTAAGCCCTCTATATTTTAAAGAACTAAGAGCGTACCAACGGGTTTTACAACAACGCAATCAATTACTGAAAGATAAGCATAAACACCCCAGGATCAATAGTCTTCTTGAACCCTGGGATCAATCCCTGGTAACATTGGGCAGCAGCATTATTCATTACAGGCTCGGGATGATCGGGGAGTTGGAGAAAGAGGCGCATCTTTTTTTTGATCAGATGACTAATTCCAGAGAAAAGTTATCTTTAGAATATGTCAGCAGTATAGAAACAAGCGAAGATCCCCTGTTGACGAAAGAATATTTCTATAGAAAATTACAGGCTAAACGTGATCAAGAGATAAAAAGAGGTTCAACAGCGATTGGTCCGCATCTTGACGATTTAAGAATATCGATTAACGACTACGATACAAGGATGTATTCTTCCCAGGGCCAGAAAAGGACGGCAGCCCTGGCTTTAAAAATGGCGGAAGTAAGTCTTTTTAAAAAACAGCACAATGATTGCCCTATTATTCTGTTAGATGATGTGTTTTCCGAGTTTGACGAGGACAGAAAATCGCACCTGCTTGATTTTCTTAAAGATAATACGGGCCAGTGCTTTATAACTTCAGCTGTAGGTTTAAACAGCCTGGTTAATAACCTGGACAGGGATCATAAAATTATTTCGGTTCACCGGGGGAGCATAAGAAGTGAAAAAGGTGGGCACGGTAGTTGAAAATGTATTGCGCAGTTATAACCTCTGGCAGGGCTATCAGCAATATCTGCTGGTTGAAAGCTGGGATGATATTGTTGGCTCCGAGCTGGCAGAAGTAACTCGTGCAGAATCAATGTCACGGGGAGTACTTAGAGTATCAGTTAAAGATTCGGTGTGGGCCTACCACTTGTCAATGTTAAAACCCCGCCTAATTAAGAAACTTAATGAATGTGCCGGAGGAAAGATAGTCAAAGATATATTTTTCAAAATAGAAGCTTTCGAAAAGAAGGAAAACTGATCTATATATGTAATAATATAAAGCATAGACAAAGCGATTCAAATAATAATGCAGTATAAAAACGACTTTAAGGGGGCCTGCAATGTTTCTGCATATAGGGGGCTCACAAATTGTGTTTAACCGAGAATTAATAGGTATTTTTAACCTCGATTTAAAGGATAAAAGTATAAATAAACAGTTTCTTGATTCTGCTGCAAACAGTGCTTCAAAAACCTCATCTGGTTCTGATCGCCCTAAATCTTTTGTGGTTACAGATCGTCGCGTTTACACTTCTCCCATATCACCACTTACTTTATCCAGGCGCAGGAACTCTTCCTGAGAGCATATGGCGACCGGGATTTACTCTTTAAAAAATGGTATAATAAGATAGCCGTATGATTTTCCGCCGCAATGCCGATAAGCGCATAATGCGGGTTGGCAAAGACAGATAAACTGATGCTATTTAAGGCTTAAGAGGTGAAGAATGGCTAAAAAAGAAAAAAATAATCACGATTACAATGCTGAGCATATTCAAGTACTTGAAGGACTGGAAGCAGTAAGGCGCCGCCCAAGCATGTATATAGGCTCTACATCGAGCCGCGGTCTCCATCACCTGGTTTTCGAAGTTGTGGATAATAGCATTGATGAGGTACTCGCCGGCTACTGTAAATCGATAAAAGTAACAGTAAATGTCGATAACAGTGTAACTGTTATCGACGATGGGCGCGGGATTCCGGTCGAGAACCACCCCCAGGAAAAGCGGCCTGCTGTAGAAGTTGTTTTGACCACTCTTCACGCCGGTGGAAAGTTTAACAGTGACAGCTACAAGGTGTCCGGTGGTTTGCATGGTGTAGGGGTCTCAGTGGTAAATGCCCTGTCAAAGTGGCTTGAAATAGAAGTATACCGCGACGGAAAAGTCTACAGTCAGAGATACGAGAAAGGGAAAAAGGCTTCCTCGATTAAAGCAACGGCCGGTGCAAACAAAACGGGTACAAAAATTACATTTATGCCTGATGATAATATTTTCGAGAATGTAAATTTTGAAAATGAGGTTATCATTCAGCGTTTACGCGAGCTTGCTTTTCTTAACAAGGGGACCAATATCGTCTTTAAAGATATTCGCAGCGGACGTAGTGAAAAATTTAAGTATGACGGCGGCCTGATGCAGTACGTGGCTTTTTTAAACCAGGGAAAAGAAACAGTTCCCAAAAAGCCGCTTTACATACATAAATCTGTAAACGGTTTCGAAGTGGAACTGGCGCTGCAGTATCATGCCGGCTATGCTGAAGTGCTCTATTCGTATGCAAACAATATCCATACCCAGGAAGGCGGTACTCATGAATACGGCTTCAAGGTTTCTCTGACCCGCTTAATCAATGATTTTGGTCGCAAACTGCTATTAATAAAAGATAATGAGAGCAATCTTTCGGGTGAAGATATCAGGGAAGGTCTGACCGCTGTTTTAAGTGTCAAACTGCTTGACCCTCAGTTCGAAGGTCAAACGAAAACCAAGTTGGGCAATAGTGATGTTCGCAGCACTGTGGATAATATCTGCTACGAGGGCATAGAAGCTTTTCTGGAGCAGAATCCGGCAGTAGCAAGAAGGATCATCGAAAAATCGATCCGGGCTTCACGTGCAAGGGAAGCTGCCCGCAAAGCAAGGGAGTTAACCAGGCGTAAAAATGCCCTGGAGATAAGCAACCTACCCGGTAAACTTGCCGACTGCACTTCCAAAGACCCCGGCGAAAGTGAAATATTTCTTGTTGAAGGTGACTCAGCGGGCGGGTCGGCCAAGCAGGGCCGTGACCGCCGTTTCCAGGCGATCCTGCCGTTACGCGGCAAAATTCTTAACGTAGAAAAAGCGAGGCTGGACAAGATCCTGGCCAACGAAGAAATCCGGACATTGATTACCGCCCTGGGGACAGGGATCGAAAGCGATTTTGATATTAAGCGGACCCGTTACCAGAAAATTATTATCATGACCGATGCTGATGTTGACGGTTCACACATCAGGGTTTTGCTTTTGACATTTTTCTACCGTTTCATGCATGAGTTAATTGACAGTGGATTTATTTACATCGCGCAACCTCCCCTTTACAAAGTCAAAAAAGGTAAAAAAGAGCAATATCTATTTCGTGAGGAAGAACTGGATAAACTATTAAACGAATGGACCCGGGAAGGAGGGGTCAGCATTCAGCGTTACAAAGGCCTCGGTGAGATGAATCCGGACCAGCTCTGGGAAACCACCATGGACCCCGACAGCAGGATTATTAAGCGGGTTGAGCTGGTAGATGCCATTCAAGCTGATAATATCTTCGGAGTCCTGATGGGAGATAAAGTTGAACCGCGCCGCAAGTTTATTGAAGATAATGCCCGGCTGGTGCAGAATCTGGATATATAGATAATTGCTAGTTTATAATTCTATCCAGGTCGAAAATTTCTCCATCTGTCTCCTCATCGGGGATTTGCCTGCCTCAAACCATTCGTTGCGAGGTATATTAACATCAGAAATATTTCCGACAACCAGAATAATATTATCGTTACATGTCTTTTAATATATCGACAACCGGGCGAGAGAATAGTTCCCGTAAAGCTATAACAGGGCCCGGGGCCATTACCCGGGACAAATAATTTAATATTTTTGTTTTTTTACAAGTGCTGCCCCGGCCTGTAGAGCTTTCCAGTTTGCCTCTACTATTGCAGGTGAAGGAAATTTGTTTTCCAGGACTTTTCTGAAGGCGTCCCACGAAACTATATCGACAGACCCAATAACAGCTCCCAAACCAACCAGGTTAAGGGGTGCTTTCCACCCACTGGCGGCTGCTTCTCTAACCGTTGTACTGAGGGGTAGGGATATCAGGTTTGTACCTGCGGCTCCTCCATCCAGGGTTGCATCATATATGAGCAGACTTCCTGGCGGCAGGGTATCCCGGTATCTTTCGAGAGATGCGGCTGAAAGAGCCAGCACCACGTCTGGCTCTGTAACTTCCGGAAAACTGATTTCTGCATCACTGATTACTACATCAGCCTTAGTGAAACCACCTCTGGATGCGATGGTATAAGAGGCCGACTGGGAGGCATATTTTCCGTCTAGAACGGCAGCCTCACCAAGAAGGGCTCCAATAAAGACCAGTCCCTGACCGCCTTCTCCGGCCAGTATAACTTGCCATTCTTTTTTAAGCATTAAAAAGATCCCTCCTCTGATCAGCGACTGCTGTCCCGGGTTTTTTGCTGAACTTCCCGGTAACGGGTGTTGAAATCGATTTTTGTTTCTTCATGCAATATTCCGGTAGGGAAATGGTCCAGTCGCTTTTCCGGAGAAAGCTGTTCGAATTTATCCTTACCCAGAGCTCTTTCCTTGATAAGTGCCATCATCCCGGCTGCATCTCCTTCACGGTTGTAGCGGCCATAATAGGTCGGGCAGCACGATACTATTTCTATAAAAGAAAATCCGCAATAGTTTATTGCTTTGGCAATCAGCTTCTCCATGGCCCTGACATGAAACGGGGTTGTTCGTGCCACAAAGCCCCCTCCAGCACCAACAACCAGGGAACAGAGATCAAATCCAGGTTCCGGGTTGCCGTAGCGCGAGGTTGATGTCTTTTTGCCGCCCGGGGTTGTGGCTGAGCATTGTCCGCCGGTCATGCCATAGTTGTAGTTGTTGGATACAATGGCTGTGATATCCATGTTTCTCCTTGCGGCATGGATAAGGTGGTTGCCTCCAATAGTGGCGGCATCGCCGTCTCCCATAAGGGCAAGCACAGTCAGATCGGTGCTGACTGCTTTAATACCGCCGGCAAAAGCCAGGGCCCGGCCATGCGTTCCGTGCAGGGCATGGGTGGCAAAATAATCGTCCGCTTTGCCGAAGCAGCCAATACCGGTAGTAATTACAGTTTTATCAGCGGGAATCCCCAGGCCGGCGAGTGCCCTGGCTACGGCCCCGACTACCACACCATGGCTGCAGCCCGCACACCAGAGGTGGGGGAGTTTATCCTGACGCAGGTAATCTTTTGCGGTAGCGTTCATTGCGATTCCCTCCAGGCCCGAATAATTTCATCGGGAAATATATTTTTACCGTCGCTTTTTGTGTAACTGTGCACATCTTTGTCACAGCATGTGCGCTCGACTTCCCTGACCAGCTGGCCAAGGTTCATTTCCGGAACCAGCAGTCCCCGGCAGCCTGATACAGCATCTTTCAGTTTGCGGGCCGGGAACGGCCATATCGCAAGTAAGTTAACCAACCCTACTTTATTGCCCTCTTCTCTCAATTTTAACACTGCATTAAGTGCAGCCCGGGCAGTAATGCCAAAAGAAATGATGGCGGTTTCTGCGTCTTCAACGAAGTGGGTTTTAATCTGTCCTATCTCTTCTACATTGCCTTCGATCTTGTCATAAAGCCTTCTAATAAGTTTAAAAGCGTTTGACGGGTCATCATCAGTAAAACCCTGTTCGTTATGTGTCGAGCTGGTTATCCTCAGCAGATGCGGGTCTCCGAAAGAGGCCATAGGGGGAATTTCGTCATCATCCGGCCGGTATGAGAGATACTCTTCAGGAGGAACAGAAGGTTTTTTACGTTCTATTATTTCCATTTCACCCGGGTCGAACAAGGTTACTTTTTCACGCATCTGGGCTACAGTTTTATCGGTAAGAACAAATACCGGTGTGCGGTATTTTTCCGACAGGTTGAAAGCTCTAATCGTCAGTTCGTAACATTCCTGAACGCTGGAAGGCGTAAGGGTTATACTGGCGTGATCGCCGTGAGTTCCCCAGCGGCTTTGCATAATATCTGCCTGGGCAGGGCTTGTGGCCAGGCCGGTACTCGGACCTGAGCGCTGAACGTTGATTACTACACAGGGGACCTCGCCCATTACAGCCACACCAAGGTTTTCCTGCATCAGTGAAAAACCGGGACCACTGGTGGCGCTGAATGACTTCACCCCGCAGCAGGAAGCGCCAATAATGGCAGCCATGCTGGCAATTTCATCTTCCATCTGGACGTAACAGCCTCCGAGAGCGGGCAGCCTCTCAGAAGCAATCTGGGCTATTTCCGATGAAGGTGTAATCGGGTAGCCGGCATAAAAACGAGCCCGGGCGTAAAAAGCTCCTTCAGCACAGGCTTCGTTTCCCGATAGAAATTTAACGTTACTTTGCACCACCACCACCCCCTACCTCTATAGCAAAATCGGGGCACCACCGCTCGCACAAGCCGCACTGACGGCATTGTACTTCATCAGATTGCCGAGGAAAACCGTCTTCATTAAAAAGAAGACAGCCGGCAGGGCAAAAACTGGCGCAGATATTGCAATTTTTACAACGGTCCTTGTTAAGGGTCCAACTTCCCTGCTTAACACTCAAATCAATTCCCACTCCTATCTTTTACTTGATCTTTTTCAAGGTACGGCATAGTAGATTCTTGTTACTGCCGTTTCGATAACTTGTCACGATATTATTTTATCCGTTTTCCAGAGTTAAAGCAAAAATATTGTTAGCCAATACAGATTGTTTCCGTGCCAAAATGAATGGCCGGCAGAGGCATTTGGGTGATCATATACAATTGTGCCCGGTGTTTAAATTTTATGGTATTAGTATATATATTTCCAGGAGCAGGGGGCCTTCCAGTTGAGAGGTTAGATCATAGTCTTTGCCGTGAAGAGTCAACTGTTCCCCCGTTAGTGGTGAGACAAAGAGCCGGATGTGATCTCTCGGTTCCTCGTCATGATAGACAACAAACTTGCCGTCTTCTTTCTCGTAATTAATTGAGCTGCCCGGTTCTGGCAGGCCCGGACCATAAGAATCGAACTCTGTGCTATAAGGTTTGATTTTTGCAGTGTCGGTAATGACAAAGATGCCGCTTACCGGCCGCCCGCTGACAGAATGGGTATAGGAAAGGGTAATATTGTCATTTTCCCGGATCGGAATGGTGTGAATTGTTTGTTCCAGGGCCGGTGCCCGGACGATCAGCAGCCAGGGATCTTGTTGCAACCTGCTGAATAATAAATACCCTGAAAAAAATAGAACCGGGAGCAGGAAAAAAATGAAAAACTTTTTTCCCGGCAATCCCGGTATTTTATACTTCTGTAAATACATATTTAATAGCCGCCCGAATATTTATTTATGACTATCCACTATTTCGTGGAAATCCCCACTGGCCAATTCCTTTGCCTTACGTCTTCTCTGACCTATGTAGATTAATACAAAGACACTTACCCCGATAATATCGGTTAAAATAGTCGGCCAGATCATGGAAATAGCAATAGCCAGCATGACAGCCATTTCCCAAAGCTTTAGCTTGGTAAAAAACCA
>PWUG01000051.1 GCA_003562605.1 Syntrophomonadaceae bacterium
AAATGAGTCAGCAACCGCGTCGCAATGCTTCCTGGCGCTTTCCTCCAGGGGTCTTAAAACTTCCGGGAAAGTGAAGTCCGGAAAGAGTGATGCCCTGGCATAAATACGACCCTTTTCGTTTTCCCACCGATCTTTTTCTTCGTGATAAAGAAGCGGTGTTTTTAGTTCCGGGCAATACCAATTGTTAAATGTTCGATTAACCATGCTAATTGTGATATACCTCCTTTATTTTTCAAAAAATAATAGTGGAAACCCTCAAGATGATTATTCATCTCTCCGATAAACAGGTTTTCCCGCAATCGGGTCTTCTTGTATCTCGCGATAAATACCTGTCCTGCTAAACACCACAGAACAGGTTTTCAACAGTATTTTTAGATCTAACCAAAAATTCCTGTTATCCACGTACCAGATGTCCAGTTCGACTCTCTCCGTCCAGGTTAATTCGTTCCTGCCGTTTACCTGTGCCCATCCGGTGATGCCCGGCAGGGCCAGCAGTCTCCGGCGCTGCCTTTCATTATAGTTTTCCACCTGGTAGGGAAGCGTAGGGCGCGGTCCCACCAGGCTCATTTCTCCTTTCATGATGTTAATGAGCTGAGGGAGTTCATCGATACTCAAGCTCCTCAAAAATTTACCGACCCTGGTAATCCGCGGGTCATCTTTTTCGATAAAAACCCCCGCGCCTTTTTTTTCTGCATCTACCACCATGGTCCGGAATTTAAACACACGAAAAGTGCGCCCATTTTTGCCCGCCCTGGCCTGGCGGAAAAAGACAGGGCCGGGGTTATCCAGCTTTATGGCCGCAGCGACCACTAAAAATAGTGGGGACAGTATAATCAACCCTACGCAACTGGCGGTGAGATCAAGCAAGCGTTTCATGGAAAAATCCCCCTGTTTATCATTCCACTCGACAGTCAATATACCATCACAGATTCAGTATATCATTACAGTTTTGAAAATGATATTTCACTCCAGGCAGTCAAAAAAGAAATCCATCGGTCCGGGTGATTCTTCCGGCATGTGAAGCTACATATCAAGGCCAGGTTGATCGCTCTACCGGTTCCTTAACCCTTGCTTTATTCCACCTGGCGTTACTCAAGCCCATTGCTTCCAGGATCATACTGTTCACTTTGTGAACGTCATATTTCTCTTCGGCAATCTGCCGGCTTTGCAAACCCATTTCTTGCATGATCCCAGGTTCCTTGATAAACCGTTCCATGGTCCGCGCCAGGACCCTACTGTCTTTTGCCGGCACCAGAAATCCGTTCACACCTTCCTTCACGGTTTCCCGGCAGCCCGGGACATCGGTGGTAATGATCGGCCTTCCCATGGACATGGCCTCCAACACCGTCCGGGGGGTTCCTTCCCGGTAGCAAGAAGGCAAAACATAGATATTGGCTTGTTCAATGTGTGGACGCACATCGCTGGTCCTGCCCAAATACTCAATCACTTTCTCTCTTTCCCACCTCTCAATATCTTCTTCTCTTATCGCAGTAGGATTCTCATCATAAGGGCCGACCAGCTTGAACCGCACATCCGGGTATTTTTTTTTGATCTCGCGGGCGGCCTCGACGTATTCACCAATCCCCTTATCCCAAATCAGACGGGCGATTAATAAAAAAGTAATGGGTCCATGGGGTAAAGGTGCAGGAGCAAACCGGTCAATGTTCACGCCGGAACCGTTTATTTGAACCACTTGATGCTGCCCGGATAGAATGCCACAGGAGGTAAAAGTCCGGATGTCATCCGGGTTCTGAAAAAAGACTTTCCTGTTGCGCTGTAAGGCCATTTTATATAATTGAATGGCCATTCTTTTTAACAACCGCTGTTTAAATGTATCGCCAGAAAACAGGTATCCTAAACCTGTGATCATGGAATAGATTTCCTGCACCTTTGCCCTGGATGCAGCCAGGGATCCGTAGATAACCGGCTTGATCGTGTACAGGAAAACGATGTCCGGCTTTTCTGCTTTGAAGACAGCGGTCAAGGAGCGCATGGTCTTGAAGTCCTGCAATGGGTTTAAACCGGTTCTGGCCAACGGGATGGTTGTATACCTGGCCCCCAGGGCATTAATTTGTTCCGTTACCTCTTCCCCCGGGGCAACAGCCAGCACTTCATGTCCCCGGCTAACCCATTCTTTAATTAGATCTCCCCGGAAATTTATTAACGATCGATTCAGCCCGGCAACAATTGCAATTTTTGCCAATGGATGGCCGCTCCCTTCTTCAACATAGAAGTTGTGTTTCCATTAATATTAAATCCCGCAATG
This sequence comes from Syntrophomonadaceae bacterium, assembly GCA_003562605.1. Next base: position 2,267 of record PWUG01000051.1, read on the forward strand.
AGTCCAGTGCTACAGAACACAGTTTTGTATACCTTCTTCGAGGGATGGATAATGTGTTCTATCCCTCCATAATCTGAATAAAGTCATGAACATAACTTCGATAGTCGAGTTTCTGATGGGCATATGAAAGTGCTTGTTTCCGAAGCTCAAGAATGTTCGTTTCTCGACGGCTGCAAAACTCCAGGATTGCATCAGAAATAGCCTTTTCAGACCACTCCACAAGCAATCCACCGCCTGACTCACTGAGTAACTTTTCCTGAAATGGTATTTCCTTGTTTGCCAGAACTGCCAATCCATGATTCATATATTCAGCCAGTTTCGTTGGGGATGATTCTTTGAATATTGGAATAGGAGGAATCAGGCAAAGCCCCACATGATAACTAGCTAGTTCCCTGAGAAGCTGATTTCTTGCAAGAGTAGGATAGAATTTGATGATCCCTTCTTTTTCAAGAATCGACACGCCTTCAGTATTCCGCAGGGCTTTCAGTTCATCCGGTGATCCTCCGTAAAAAACAAATTCTGCCTTAATATCCTTTTGACAGGCACTTACAATAGATCTCAGAACAAAATCCAGCCTCCGGCCATTACTGTGAGTGCCTGTATAAATAAACCGAACAAGTTCGAGCGGAGAAGGACCGGAGAGAGGTGTATTTAGAGACAACCTTTCATCCTGACATCCTAAAAGGGGTATGACCAGGCCCTGTGGCTGCATGCCAAAATATTTTCGTAAACGATCCAGGCCGATTGCATTTACTGCTAACAAAGCATCTACTTTTTTTGCTGCAGCGCGAAATATTTGCACTGCGATAAAACCTTTAAGAAATGGGCTACCTATCTCATGCGGAAAACTTTGCTGGAAAATAACCCGATCAACACGGGAACGTAATATACTGGAGGCCAGGAGGTAAATAGGCTCATTCCTGACAAACAAGGTAATTCTTTTTCCCCTAGATCTTTCACGCTTGATAATTTTAACAAGCAAGGGCAACAATACGAATATATTGCTGAAGCGCCGGAGCCCCCTGCGGGGTTTTAGAACAGGGATACAAATTGCTCTTCCATAACGCTGCACAGACTTTGTACTGCTCCCCCGCGAAACAATAAGCAGCACCAGGATATTAGCTGCTTGTGGCAATTCGTAAGACAGCATCCCGTTGACAAATGCATGTTCGGGTGGGTATTCTTTATCCAACAAGCAAATCACCACATGTTTCATAGTGCTTCCTCCAGAGGCTGCCTTTTAATCCTTAAGAGCAACAATATAACAAAATATGTACGTCTGCCTTAACGAAGAGTTAATCATCTTGTGAGTTAGTCTTCTTCGTGTAGTTCCAGTGGTATTTCAGGTTGGCTAACCCTCCTAAAAATACCGTCATATATGCCAGGTTTAATACATTCGGTCTTTGATATATAGATAAATAAAAGATAATAAGTAAAATGATTCCTGTTTTGGTTTTATTGATCAACAGTGTATAAATTAATGGAAATAGAACCAACAGGGATACTCCCAAGATGCCTCTATTATAAATCGAAAGCAAAACCGTGGAAGAACCCTGCAATAATGGATCACTTCGAGCGGCACCTGCGCCGTGACCGAAAAGAAGCGTGCTCAAATCTGAATAGCGAATAAAATCATGGAAAACAGTCCTGGCATGTTGGGTCATTCGCTGTTCAAACACATTGCCGCTAAAAAACGCTTCAGAACGACTAAATAAATATCGGTCCAAAAAGCTGTTATCCGTTAGATTTAGATTTAACGCAGCAAAAAGCAAGTATAGGATCAGGATAATAATCAAAAACTTATAATTTTTCCGTATAGAAAAATAAACAAAGGATAACACGTAAAAAGCAAAAGAAAAGGATAATATGCCTCCGGTTAGGATGACAATGTTCTTTAGATTATTCTTTATTTTATAGTTGTCACCGCTCAGCAACAATACGGCTATGGTCCCCAATACGCCAGGCTCGTCGAACATACCCTGGAATCTGTATAATCCGCTTAATTCACTTGAGAATGGGTAAAATATTTTGACGGCACCAAAATATTGTCGATAGTAAGTACCGCTTTCTGCTTTTAAAGGATTCAGCGCTCTTAAGTAACTCCAGCCTGGATCCAGCCCCAACTGGTGCATGAGATAAATGAGCAAGCCGGGAATGATGGAAATGGCAAATATATAAGTGAATACTTTAAATACTTTTCTTTTATCATCAACGGATAACATTATAAACAGGTATAACGGTATGCTCCGGAAAAAAGTCCTGAGAGTTCCTTCATCTCCCGTATAATAATAGAAAAAAATGATACACATCATAATAAAAGCAAGCTGTAAGCCTGTCTTGTTCAGGATAATCTTTTTGGAAAACAATAAAATAAAGAAAACAAGGGTTGTTATGATGATAAAACTGTAATATATGTTCCAGTTTTCATGCCAGATAAAATAAGGCGCAAACTCCAAAAA
>PWUG01000288.1 GCA_003562605.1 Syntrophomonadaceae bacterium
AATCATCTCTCGCCGGCTGGCCTGCGCAAGCATCTTTTCCTTCAAAAGTGCTCCACCGCCACCTTTTATCATTTCCAGGGCCAGGTTAACTTCGTCCGCACCATCAATAGTTATATCCAAAACGGGATGCTCATTCAAGGTGGTAAGCGGCAAATCTAGTTTCTGTGCGGCTTTCTCAACAGCATTAGATGCAGGAACGCAGAATATGTCTCTAAGTAACCCCTTGTTCACCATTCGGGCAATCTGATTAACCGCCAGCAAGGCCGTGCTGCCGTGTCCAAGTCCTATAACCATTCCAGAACTTACATAGCCTACAGCATGCTGAGCAGCTTGTAGTTTCAGCTCTTCAACTTTAGTCAATTTTATTGCCCCTTGTTAACCATCCAGTGACCCAAAAAGAGTATTCAACGATTCTGAAAGAGTCGGATGAGCGAAGGTAGCGTCACGGATAGTAGTGTACGGAAGGCCGCCAAGCATTGCCACCTGCAATATCGCCATCACTTCGCCGCCCTCAATTCCCAGAACAGCCGCTCCGAGTATTTGGCCGGTCTTTGCATCAACGATTGCCTTCATCATGCCATTTGTCTCGTCTGTTTCTATAGCCCGGGCCACCCAGCTCATGGGCATTTTAGCCACCCGGTAATCATGGCCAATCTCCTTCGCTCTCTTTTCAGTTATTCCGATGCGCCCCAGCTGGGGGTCAATGAAAACCACATAAGGCAAAGGCCGGCCGGTGGTAACAGCCTTGCCATCTTCAAGAAGATTCCTGCGAAGAATTCTGAAGTCATCATAGGATATATGAGTAAAGGCCGGTCCACCATTCACATCACCGATTGCAAATATGCCGGGGACAGCTGTTTCCAGTTGATCGTTCACCGGAACATATCCACCTTCGTCCACGGTTATTCCGGCAGCTTCGAGGTTCAGGGCAGATGTATTCGGAACACGCCCGGCTGACACCAGCAAATGGCTCCCTTCAACGGTTCGCTCTTTCGCTCCGGTCTTGACTGTCAAAACAATCTTTTTACCCGCAGGTGCATCGATTTTAAGTGTTTCTGTATTTAGTAATATCTCCACACCTTCTTGCTTTAAAATTTCTGCGACCTCCCCGGCTATATCCTGGTCTTCTTTGGAAAGAAGCTGCTTACTTCTTTGTACTATCGTCACATCGCTGCCAAATCTGCGGAACATCTGACCGAATTCCAGGCCAACATAGCCGCCACCAATAACCAACAGATGACGGGGCGGCTCGTTAATTTCCATTATCGAAGTTGAATCAAGAGCGTCGACAGTATCAAGACCAGGAATTGGAGGCCTGGAAGGCCTGGCGCCAGTGTTAATAATAATTGTTTCAGCCTCAATAAATTCTTTTCCGCCCTTTGTAAGATCTACTTCAATTTGTTTCTTTCCGACAAAGTGCGCTTCACCCTCGATAAGGGAAAGACCTTCAGTTGAAAGCAGTCGGTTTCTGCTTCCATCCCTGAAACTTTCAACTATCTCCTGCTTGCGTTTGCGTACTTTCAAAAAATCAACTGAAAGGGAAGTTGAATTAATTCCGTAATCCTTTGCCCTGTTAATTAGATGAGCTACCCTTGCTGAAGCAATCATTGTCTTGGTCGGAGTACAGCCTGTGTTAATGCACGAGCCACCGACGTATTTACGCTCTACCACCGCAACCTTCCAGCCGGCTTTGGCCAGCGCAGTGGCAAGTGGAGGCCCACCCTGGCCGGCACCAATAATTATAGCGTCAAATACTTTATAAATGCTATCCATTTTCCAGATACCCCCAATCCAGGGTGGACTGTAACAGCTTGCCTTATCTAAATTTTAAATTCACTTTTCTGAATAATATCATTGATTTCGACTGCTGGTCAAACATTGTCACCCTTACATTTTTATGTTCCTGCATGCCTGGCATTGATCCCTGCGAACAAAAACAGCGAACCAGATTCTATGAGAGCCCACTTCTAAGACTTAGAGATTAACCCGCCGGTCATTATTTTCAGGGTATGGATATTCCATATGCATTGCTGTTGCTCTTGCAACGCCTTCACCATGATGGCGGGCAACAACCCTTAGCGCCATATCGATCCCTGCAGAGATACCCGCCGAAGTGATTATCCGTCCTTCTTCGACAACACGCTTGTCAAATTCAACAGTTACATCCGGAAACAATTCACGCATCCATTCGAGAGAACGCCAGTGAGTAGTAGCCGAAAGCCCATGAAGCAAACCGGCATTTCCAAGCAGCATAGAACCGGTACAGACAGATGTCAGGGTTTCGACCTCTGAAGAGCGGGCACGTAGCCAATCACGCATTGCAATATTTTTTAATTCTTCCCTAATACCCCAACCACCGGGAACAACCAGAATATCCAACTTTGGGCAGTTCTCAAATACATAGTCCGGTAAAACTTTCATACCTCCCGCAGCAACCACAGCGTTATTTTTCTCTGCAACGAGGATTACTTCATATGGAGATGGCTCTTCCCTTCTGCTATCTTCATTTAAGCGGGTTGCAGAAAAAACTTCGAAGGGGCCGCAAAAATCGAGAACCTCCACATCTTTGAACAGCACAATGCCAACAAGTTTTCTATCCATCCGGTTCCTCCTTAGCATGCATAGAATCAGCTCTTTCCTTTTTCGCTATAGACCGCCAGTTTCCCTATTCCGCAACAATTGGATCAATACGTTTCTTCATATCCTCAAAGCTGAAAACTCCAGCTTCTCCGGACACAACTTCACCCTGACCATTGATAAAATAAAACATACAAGCGCTTCACCAGTGAGCGTAAAACTCAAGAACAATTGGTTTTCCATTCTCGCGGGCTTCAATATATGCCCGGTATGGATTATCCGTGGTTTTAAACTCAATTTTTTCAGTGTACGCGTCACCTGCAGCATCTTCAGCAGCTTCGGCGGCTTCAATTTCTTCAACCTCTACATCAGCTTCAATTTCTTCAATATCTTCAGCATCCCCAAAATCGCCTGCTTCCTCTTCACCTGCTTTGAATAAGTTAAGATTGGGAAGCAATAGAATTGACAGAACCGCTAAGCCAACAATTGCCAGAATAATTTGCTTGTATTTTTTAGACAATTTTAAACCCCCTGGATGATTGTTTAAATACTATGCTATTACATAATAGCATAGTATTGCAAGCGCATAGCTTGCATTAATGAAGGATTATGAATCATAAAGGAGAATTTTTTACGACAATACCATAAACAAAACTGGCAAAGGACGCGGGATATATACATATGAGTAACAACAAACAAATTAATACTGCATTGATCCGGAGACAGGTGAAAAAAAATCGTGCTTACCTGGTGAAGCTGATCTGCGATCTGGTCAAAATTCGCAGCTATTCCGGTGAAGAAGAAGAGATCCAGCGCTTTCTAAAAAGGAAGCTTGAAGAGTTAGGCATGGAAACTAAACTGGTTTGGGTAGAACCAGAAAAATTAATGCAGTATAAAGGCTTTAGCCATGACGGTTTTCCATACGAACACCGCTGCTCACTGGTCGGAGTGAAAAAAGGAACACAGACCGGCGGGAAAACAGTTACAGGGCATACATTTCACGGTTCAAAAATTTCAATTGGCAGTAAAGATGTAAAAGAGAACCAGGAGAAAGATAATTATTGCGAGGCTCTATCAGACAGCCGATCACTAATCCTTAACGGCCATGTCGATATCGTGCCTCCCGGCGATCTCGACCGCTGGAATGATGACCCGTTGAGCGGTAAGTATGAGGATGGGAAAATATACGGCAGGGGTACACTCGACATGAAGGGCGGCCTGGCAGCCGGTATAACGGCAGTCAGAGTGTTGCAGGAAATAGGCTTCAATAACCATGGGAATATTTCTATCGCTTCTGTTTGCGGGGAAGAAACTGGCGGATGCGGTGCCTTTGCACTTGTCGAAGACGGTATCAATGCCGATGGCTGCATAATCCTGGAGCCTACCAGTCTGAAGATCTGCCATATCCAATCAGGATGCCATACTTTCAAGCTGAAACTGAGGGGCTTTTCGGTCCACGCCTGCATGGCCTACAAGGGGATAAATGTAATCGATAAGTTTTACCTGATCTATGATGCCCTTAAAGCAATGGACAAGCGTCGGCATGAGCGTTTCGACAGCAAGAATGCCCGATATTACGAAAACCCTTCCAATGTCGCCCCCCTTAATGTAGGAATGCTTACCACCGGAGAATGGCCCTCAAGTGTGCCTGACCGGCTAGAGGCTGACGGGCGGATTGGTATCTTCCCGGGTGAAACTGTGGAAGATATGCACCGTGAGTTTGAAGAGACAGTTAGAATCGCTGCTGATAGTGATCCCTGGCTTAGATTTAACCAGCCCGGTGTTGAATGGTATGAAGGGCTGTTTGAACCGGTTGAAGTGCCGATCGAAAGCGATCTAATAAAAACCCTTGCAGCGAGCCACCGTGATATGTTCGGGCGTGACGTCGAATATGAGGCGGCCACCTACGGTTCGGACATGCGCATCTTTAACCTTTACGCTAATATTCCTACAATTATGTATGGTCCGGGAAATGTCAGCCTTGCTCACACCGTAAATGAACACATCGAGATCGAGGATGTTCTTGAAGCAGTCAGCTCACTGGTTCTGATGTTGATCAACTGGTGTGGAGGCGAGTTACCCGTCACCAGATAAAATAACCTGCAAGACAGGTTTTATACCAAAGCTTGACCCTTCTCCGTTGGTGT
>PWUG01000367.1 GCA_003562605.1 Syntrophomonadaceae bacterium
AATCCGTTGGAGGTGAGTTGATGGGAAGAGCTTTTGTTTTTGGAGACAACATAGATACGGATGTTATTGTTCCGGGACGTTTTTTAAACTTATCGGTACCAGAGGAGCTTGCCGAAATTTGTATGACAGGCTATGAGGAAAACTTTGTAAATAAAGTTAATCTGGGGGATGTTTTTGTCGCTGGCAAAAATTTTGGATGTGGCAGTTCGCGTGAGCATGCTCCCATAAGTATCAAGGCTGCGGGAGTTAGTTGTGTGATCGCTGAGAGTTTTGCCAGGATCTTTTACAGAAATGCTATTAACATAGGACTCCCACTCATGGAATTGGAAAAAGCCACCTTATTAATCAGTGAGGGAGATAAAATATCTGTCAATTTCCAAACAGGGACAATCGAAAACTTGACAAAAAAAGAAGCATATCAATGCAAACCTTTTCCTCCATTCATCTTGAAAATATTCAATGCGGGAGGAATGACTAATTATATTAGAGAAAATTTTCCTGCAAATAAAATGTAATGCCCAGCCAAGATCAGATTTTTCAAGATAAGACTTTTTCAATAAAACACACAGGGGGAGTTAATTGATGCAGAAAAAAAGATTACGTGAAATGCTCAACCAGGAAGGGATGATACGCGCTCCTGGCGCTTACGATGCATGGTCGGCCCGGTTGGTAGAAAAGGCCGGTTTTCCGGCTGCTTATATGACCGGTTATGGAACTTCCATAAGCTTAACAGGGAAGCCGGATATCGGACTTGTAACCATGACGGAAATGGCAACCCACGCTACGAATATCGCTTCATCAATCAATATACCTTTAATCGCTGATGCTGACAACGGTTATGGTGGTGTTCACAATGTGATTAGGGTTGTCCAGGAGTATGAACGAGGAGGTGTAGCAGCCATCCAACTGGAAGACCAGGTTTTTCCCAAGCGTTGTGGCCATATGGAAGGGAAGCAGGTTATCCCCAAAGATGAAATGGTGGCTAAAATAAAAGCAGCTCTTCACGCTCGAAAGTCAGAAAATTTTGTAATTATTGCCAGAACTGATGCCAGGGCTGTCAACAGTTTTGATGATGCCATTGACCGCTCTATGGCCTATGCCGAAGCTGGAGCTGACGTGATTTTTTTTGAAGCTCCGCAAACCCCGGAGGAACTGAAAAAAGTAGCAGAGTTGATCGATAAACCCCTGCTGGCCAACATGGTTGAAAAAGGAAAAACACCTTTCCTTACCGGGAAAGAGCTGGAGGCAATGGGTTATAAAATTGCTATTTACCCTGCATCCACCATGTATGCAGCAACAAAGTCTATCCTGAAGTTGCTGCAAATACTCAAGAAGACAGATACTACAGAAGGCTATTGGAATGATATGGTCGGATTTCCGGAGTTTAATGAATTAGCAGGGGTTGAAGAGTACAGGCAGTTGGAGAAAGAATTCCTAAAAATGGAGTGATGCTTTCATGATTTAGCTAATGGTAATTAAGGTGGTTAATAAAGCTTTAGTTATTACATTTACGAGGGGGAAAAAAGAATGTTTAGAAGGATATTGATTTTGTCTTTGTGCCTGCTGATCATCGGGTTCCTCGGGCTTGGTATCGTCGGTTGTCAGCCTCAACCGGAACCGGTAGAGGAACCAGAACCGCCAGAGGAGGTCGAGCCAGTTGAAGAACCGGAAATAAGAGAGCCTTTTCATCTGGGAATTACGGCTGGAAGACCCGGGGATATGTGGTATGTTTTATCCCATGGACTGGCCACTTACATTAACGAACGCTCAGAGTGGCTGACAGCTGAAGTGATCGCTACTGCAGGTGTGGCAGACAATACCAGGTTACTTGTAGGTGACGTAGAAGGAAGAGCAACTCATCTTAATGCCACAATGATTCCCGGGGTGTCTGTTTGGGGTGAAGGCGAATATTATCCCTTGAAAATCGCGATGTTGGCCATGCTAAACGAAGTTTGGGTGACTCTCGACTCCAATATTGTAACCCTGGATGACTTTGAAGGCACGAACGTTGTTTTAGCCAGGGATGTACCTCTTGGATATGGTTGGATTTATGATAATTGGCTTAAAGCTGCAGGTGTGGAAAATTACTCGTTGCTACACGGTGGTATAGACGCTAGGCTAGACGCTCTTCGGGATGGTGCAGCAGATGTGGGAATGCTACCTTTTGATTTCTATTTCCCCGATGAGTATACGTTAAGCTCAAGCTTCATGGAGTTGAGTGCCCGGGGCACCTTGTATTATCCCAACCAGGGAAATATCGATGAAAACCTGGCCCTGGTTGCTGAGGCCTGCGAAATGGATCCTTTTATCGATGAACACAAACTTCCACCTCTGGGTATGGTAGCACCTGCTGAAGCTTTTGGTCCGACTCAAACTGAACCTGTGGTATTCGTAGCTACTCCCATTTACTGGTCTGCCGGCATAGAAGTTCCGGACGATGTGGTGTATGAAGTCACTCGCATCATATATGAAGCTGCTGGTAACGAAGACTTTGTTCCGTATCATGCCATGGGGAGAGGCATAACTGAAGATTTTGTAATCAGATCTTTCTGGGAAACGGAGGAAGAAAGGCTAGCAAATTATCATCCAGGGGCTCTAAAATATTACGATGATATAGGAATTACGTTGAAACACTTTAATGATTGATCTGATGTTAGCCGGGGCAGAACCATGCATCTCATGATAAAGAAGACTGGTCCTGCCCCGGTTCCTTATGTTGCGAACCGATGCTGTAAAAGCGAGGGCAAAATATAATGGAAAAAGGAAAAGCTATACAAAAAATACTGGATATAGTTTTTTTCATCATGATCTTTTCCTTTCTCATTTACCAGCTCTATTATATCCGGGCAATTCCTTACGAACCAACTGTCCATGCTATTGCCCATTTGGGCTTTGCCATGTTTATCGGAGTAATTGCCAAGTTGCGTGAAGTAACTCTTACCCCAGGAAAAACCCTTTACCTGATTACTATTCTGGCTGCTTCCATTTGGGTTACCTCATACTTTTTCTTTAATTATAAGGTTATCCTGGCAAATCCCAGCTACCCTCCAACAATTGCCCTGGTCAGTGGAGTAATAGCCACCCTGGTAGCCATCATCTTGGTTCGTTGGTCTTTTGGGTGGCTATTTCCAATTCTATCTGCAATGGCAGTAATCTACGTTCTATATGGGAAACACTTGCCCGGGGCTTGGAGGGCACCTTCCATCTCGCCCCAAAGGGCAATTACTTTATTGGCTGCAGACGTAACATCTCCATGGGGCCTTTATGGCAATCTTTTAGGTATTTCGGCAAACTATCTTTTTCTGTTTATTATTTTCGGCTCCATATTACACGCTTTTGGCGGCTTGAGATTTATCATTCAGCTGGGGACTTATGCAGCTTCAAAATTAAAAAGCGGTCCTGCAGCACTTGCAGTGTTAAGCAGTGCCCTTCTAGGTTCTATTACTGGAAGCACTGCTGCCAATATTACGATCACCGGTTCTTTTACTATACCGCTCATGAAAGAGGCCGGATATAAACCTGAACAAGCAAGCGCTATTGAATCAGCAGCTTCTAACGGAGGCCAGTTTTTACCACCTATCATGGGAGCAACAGTTTTTGTCATGGCTGCTTATACAGGGATACCTTATATTTCTATCGTGAAAGCTGCCCTGGTTCCGTCATTAGTCTACTTCTTTATCCTGTTTTTATATGCAGAATTAAACGCCAGAAAGCTAAATATAACAACTCTGCCTGCTCAAATAAACATAAAAAACCTGCTGCTGGATGCTCCTATATTCATAGGCCCTCTTTTATTATTAATTATATTACTAATGAAAGGTTTTTCTTTAATGTTTGTGGTTTTTTGGAGTGTTATAGTAGTTGTTGTCTTAGGATTATTAGCAAGTATTAGAAAAGAAACACGCCTGGAATGGGCGTTTGTAAAAGATAAAATATATAAGGGAGTGATTATGGGTTCCCATGTCGCGATAATTCTTGCTGTAATCGGTGTTTTTGTCGCTTCCATAGAAGTGACGGGCCTTTCTTTAAAATTGAGCATTATTTTAGGTCAACTTGCCGGGGACAATCTATTTTTAATATTAATTTTTACGATGCTGGCCAGCTTAATCTTGGGGGTTGGGGTGCCCACTCCGGCAGCTTATGTTATTGTGGCTACCGTGCTCTCTCCGTTGCTTATCAGGCAAGGGCTTCCTGTACTTCAAGCACACCTGTTCCCATTATTCTACGCTTTTTTATCACACTTAACGCCTCCTGTAGGTGTGGGCTTGATTATCGCATGTAAAATTGCAGATAGCAATTATTTGCGTAGTGCCGTGGAGGTATTTAAAGCTGCATTTGTATCACTCCTATTGCCCTTTTTCTTTATTTATTCACCAGCAATATTGCTTCAATATGATAAGGTGTTTATAGCTACGTTACAGATTGCAGGAGCCTTGCTTATATTCTTTAATTTATCCGTGTTCTTCAACAATCAGTGGAAGTTTAGATTAACATACAATGAAAGAATATTAATGCTGGTTGCTTCAGCTTTTTCCATCATCTTCATCTTCATTCATCAGCATTATTTATGGATTATTCTTTCTTTAGTCTTTTGTGTTATCGCGTTGAGCATTAACTCAAAGCGTTCAATTAAAACCGTGTGATTCATTTTCAACAAAGTAAGCCGGCAGCTTAATCTTCACATGTGCATAAGTGAACACACTGC
>PWUG01000351.1 GCA_003562605.1 Syntrophomonadaceae bacterium
AGGTTTCTCTTGCCGACCTGATTGTCCTGGCCGGCGCCGCAGGTGTAGAACAGGCAGCCAAGAATGCCGGTTTTGAGGTAACGGTACCTTTTGCACCTGGCCGGACAGATGCCTCGCAGGAGCAGACTGATATAGAAGCATTCAAGGTTCTTGAACCGAAAGCTGATGGCTTCCGTAACTTCAGCAAAGCTAAATATGCTGTTACTACCGAGGAAATGCTGGTTGATCGCGCTCAGCTTCTGGGCTTAACTGCACCTGAAATGACTCTTCTCGTTGGCGGCATGCGAGTGTTAAATGCTAACTACAACAAGAGCCAGCATGGTGTCTTAACAAAGAATCCTGAAAGCCTGACTAATGACTTCTTTGTCAACCTGCTCGACATGGGCACAACCTGGAAAGCAACATCTGAAGACAGCGACATTTTCGAGGGTCGCGATAGCGCAACCGGAGAGCTTAAGTGGACCGGCACCCGCGTTGACCTGATTTTCGGTTCAAATTCTGAATTAAGAGCAATCGCCGAGGTTTACGCAAGCGACGATGCCAAAGAGAAATTCGTTCACGATTTTGTCAGCGCCTGGAACAAGGTGATGAACGCCGATCGCTTTGACCTTGCCTAGATTATAGGATAAACAAATATAAGAGTTCATTATGGATTCAGAAACCCCTTAAAAATTAAGGGGTTTCTGAATATCTAAATTACTATTGTTTAAAGGTCAGTTTGAAATTCTGACCAAGAACAAGCAATGTCAAATTATGCTTTCACGCCACTCCACTCTGAATAACCCAATCAAGATCTAAGTAATTGATGCCTTGTATATCTCTTCAATAGATCTGCTCAGTATAGCATTGAACTCCTCATCTGATTGATGAACATTAAGCCCTTCTACCAGTGCCCTGGAAAAACTGGCAATCAGTCCGGGGTTTCGCTCCAACAGATTGACCGCTTTTTCCCTGCTGTAGCCACCGGAAAGGGCTACTACACGCATTACTTTTGGATGTTCAATTAACTCAGAATAGAAGCCACCCTCATCAGGTATGGAAAGTTTAAACATAAGTGACTCGCCCTCAGGAAGATTATCAAGGTGCTTTAAAATTTCCGTTTTCATTAGACTTTCTGACTCTGCTTTATCAGGACTATTTATATCAATTTCAGGCTCTAAAATAGGAACAAGCCCCGCTGCAATTATTTTTTTGCCATACTCAAATTGCTGTTCCACATTTTTTTTAATTCCTCCGGGATTAGCGTTTTTAATAACAGACCTCATCTTTGTTCCGAATATCTTTCGTTCGACAGCTCGTTCCAGCTTGGAATCCAAATCTGTTATGGGCTTCATCAGCTGAACTCCTTCTGTTACATCTTCTAATCCTTTATCTACCTTAAGAATGGGAACAATGCCCTTTTTCTCCCAAAGATAATCTCCTGTATAAAGACCTTCAATAGTTCGATCCATAGTTTGTTCAAATAAAATCGCCGCCAGTATATGCTTCGATGTAAAAGCAGGGCTGCTAATAATTCTGGTCCTCATGACATGGACAAGGTCGAACATCTCTTCTTCACTATCATACTGGTCCTTCGGTATTCCGTAGCCGGCTAGAGCTTTAGGTGTGCTGCCCCCGCTTTGGTCGAGTGCAGCAATAAACCCCTGACCGCCCCTCATTACTTCAGCCTGTTTTATGTTCATTCAAAGCACCTCATTTCTCAATAATTTTCTTATAACTAAGTATAACACAGGGTGCGAGTAGCCTATACACAGGGGGACTATAACATTTCTAAATCAGCAGCATTCTTAACACAAAAGAACCGTCTCCCTGTTTTACATGGTAAATTAACAGCCAGGTTCCACGGAGAACCTGGCTGTTAATTTGATGATGCCGGTTTAGACGATTAATTCAAAACCTTTTTACCGTATATCAAATACTTCTATTTTATAGAATACCAAGAAATCTGAGTATTACAACTACCACTACGACCAATCCAATCAAGTATATAATTGAACGCATTATAGAATTAACCTCCGTATATCAATTTAGATGCATTGTGCACTCTGTAGCTTCAGGAAGTTCAATCACAGTAAAAACCAATGTTTAGTCACATGCCCTGAAAAATAGCGAGCGCCCCGACGATGATGAGGTAAATGCCAATGAGATAGTTAATGATCTTGGGGAAAATCATGATGATAATGCCAAAAGCAACTGTAATGATTCCCATCATCAAGCCGCTTACCTCCACCATAAGTTCCATCCTCCTTTCTCTAAGCAAGCATCAATTCCAACCAATAAATGTGAATTATTCTAGATGTTCTTACTTCACCATAGATGTATTTTCGAGCGAAGATTTTGTAGTAGTGTCTGAAAGTTTAAAACTGTTTATATGTTAATTTTATCATTAATCCATCATGACCTCAAGCTTACGAATTGTAAGTCACGGGGACGAAGTCACGGGGACGTTTTGTTTGACTTAACTCCATCAGGCTTTTTAAGAGTCACGCAGAAGTCACGGGGACGTCAGACTGTGCTGCAAAGACCTGACCCGTTTTATTCAATTGCAGGATATTATTAATAATGTTAATATGTAGTGGTAAAGAATACCCTTAGACAGGAAAAGGACTAACTCATTATGACGATAAGCAGCCTAGCCAAAAGGAAATTTCATTTTAAAAAATCTTCCCATGCCGCAGCTTTAAATACAGCCATGATCCTGGTGATGATGGTCCTGACAGTAATCGTTCTGGTAGCCTACCTTGATGCAAATGCTTTCATTCCAAGTCTGCACTTACCTCTGATTATCCTTTTAATTGGTATGGCTGTTGTTACATACTATATAAAAATACCGCCGCCATATGTAAAAGTGGTATACGGTGAAATAAAGGTTAGAAAACATATCCTTGGTGGATGGAAATCTGCAGCATTAAGAAACCTGCAAGCTGTTGAAATGCGAGAAAATATTATCTACATGACCTTTTCAGATGGACGCAGCGGGGAATTAGAAATTAAACTTGATGCCTTGAATACTAACGATGCGCGTGAACTGCAGGAACTGCTATCTAGCATTACTTCCGGATAGAGTTTTTTCTTATGGTCATAATAACATTACAACCACATTTTAAAGCGGCGGATATACAGGGTTTTGACAGCCTGCATAACAATGAAATAGGCAAGCAGGGTGAGGAAAAGCCAGCCGAAAAATGATAGGGGCAGGGAGATAAAGCCTACAGCGTTACCGAAGGGGGTAAAAGGAATTACCAGGCCTACAAGCATGACCAGTCCGGTCATAATCAATACCGGCCGGGCAGCGGTGCTCTCGATAAAGGGGATCTTCCTGGTGCGGATCATATGGACGATCATGGTCTGGGAAAGCAAGCCTAAAACAAACCACCCGCTCTGGAAAAATGATTGCTCTGCACCGGTACTGGCACTATAGACGTACCAGAGCAGGGCAAAAGTAGTAAAATCAAAGATTGAACTGACCGGTCCGATATACAAGGTAAAGCGGGCAATACTCTTGGGGTTCCATTTCTGGGGTCGCTCTAGGTACTCTTCGTCAACATGATCCCAGGGTATGGATATTTGTGATATGTCGTAAAGTAGATTTTGAATTAGCAGGTGAAGCGGCAGCATGGGTGGAAAGGGTATGAAAATACTCGCCATCAGCACACTGAAGACATTGCCAAAATTAGAGCTGACCGTCATTTTTATGTATTTCATGATATTGCCAAAAACATGCCGGCCCTTACTGACTCCTTCTTCCAGGATCAAGAGGTTTTTTTCCAGCAGGATAATCTCAGCAGATTCCTTGGCAATATCCACTGCATTATCAACCGAGATCCCTACATCGGCATCACGCAAAGCAGGAGCATCGTTTATGCCGTCTCCCAGAAAACCTACCGTATGGCCGTTACTCTTAAGGGCGCTGATAATTCGCGACTTCTGGAGTGGCGAGGTCCGAACAAAAACATTATTGTTTTCTACAATCTGGCTCAGCCCTTCATCCGTTGCAGATTCAATTTCGCTACCCTCAACCAAACCGTTAACTGCAAAACCAATCTCTTTACAAATACGGCGAGTGGCAATTTCATTGTCGCCGGTTATCACCCGCACTTCAACTCCCTGGTTATTCAACGCTTTTATTGCCGGCCCCGCTGTTTCTTTGGGCGGATCGAGGAATCCAATCAAGCCGGACAAAACCAGGCCTTCCTCGTCTTCAGCCCCATAATTATGCTCCGCATTCTCTACATTTCTATAAGCCACCAGGAGTACCCGCAGGCCGTCATTGTTCATTTTTGCCGCCAGGCTTCTTACCTGATCCTCAAGCTCACCTGAAATGGGATGAATTTCATCTTGTAACTGAAGATAACCAGAAGCAGACAGCATTTCGTCTACAGCGCCTTTACTGATTAATAGAGTTTCGCCTTTCCTATTCTCAACGATAACCGACATCCTGCGGCGGGTTGTTTCAAAAGGTATTTCCCCCACCTTGTTATATTCAAGTTTCTCTGCTGACATTTCTTCCGCCTGTTCATGAGACAATACTGCCTCATCAAGAGGATTACGCAGGCCGGTTTGATGGTAACTGTTCAGGTAAGTATATTTATAAACATCAAGATCGGTTTTGCCTTCAATATTAACAAAACGATCCATAGCGACAGTATCGTAAGTGAGGGTCCCGGTTTTATCAGTGCATAATATAT
>PWUG01000348.1 GCA_003562605.1 Syntrophomonadaceae bacterium
ATCAACCTCTCGAGCATAGTCCGGGAACGCTCAACTCTTCGTAACGCCTGCGGATCGAGGTTAACCGGGGCATAATCCCTGGCCACCCGGACTACATCTTCCACACTAACCCCCCCGCCGTTAACGGTCAACGGGTTACCGGTTTTTTTGCTACCCAAACTCATCGCCGGTTAATACCTCCTGAGAAGGATATAAAAAGAGCACACGGGCTTAATCCCCGGTGCTCCCTCATATCTAATAACTATGAGCAGCAGGATTGCATGATTTTAATATCTGCTTATCTCTGGATTAATATTACCTAAAGCTCCCCTTATTGTCAATATAGCCGGCGCTAAACAAGTTTAAACTGCCAGTCCGTATTAAAAACGATTAGGATAAATTAAGAGCGGTTCTGATCTCCTCTTTAACCGCTTGATAACCCTCCCGCTTATAAGCACTTTCAAGGGCCTGCCTGCTTACTGAGCCGCCAATTCTACCGAGTGCCCAGGCAGAATATTTACGGACCATTTCCTGCGGATCTTCCATAGCCCGGGCCAGCAATTTAACCGCTGCTTCATTTCTGCTGTTACCGAGGGCAATAGCTGCGTTCCGCTGTAGAAACTTCTTTTCCCACATGTAACCATAGAGGATCGGTTGAACCGTTTCATGGTAATAACGATCATCCATATTCAGTAAAGCAGACGGAGCCAACATCGGAGCCATCTCTGCCAGAAAGGCATCGGGAACCAGTTTTTGTTCCAGCCTTTTTTTATTACGCGGACAGGCATCCTGACAAAGATCACAACCATAGATCCATGAACCCATTTTCTCCCGGATGTCGTGGGGTATATCCTCAGGAGCATCCGGAAAATTGCCCGGCCCGTAAGTGTTAAAGGCGATACAGCGAAGAGGATCCATTTGATATGGCGCATAAAGGGCTCCTGTTGGGCAGGCTTCTATACAGAGGTTGCAGTCATCGGGACATAGTGAAGAAGCTTCCTTCATTTCAGGTTCAAGTTCGCCGCTAACAGCCAGGGCTGTTATTCCTACGTAACTGCCCCTGCCGGGGGCATAAATAAATGTATTGCAGCCAAAAGTACCGACACCTGCCCTGACAGCGGCCTGACGCTCAGGCATAGCCGGCCGCACGCCCACTTCCATTCCCAATTCCTGAAGAAACTCCTTAATCAAACGCAGCCGGCTGCCAAAAAGGCGTTTTTTACCCGGATAGAGACGCGACTGGTAGGCCTTGCCAATGCTTTTAGTAAGTTCAGGCGGATATGCCTGCTTGTAATAATCGTAGAGCAAAACTACAATTGATTTCGCTGAAGGGAGCACAAAGCGCGGGTCGGCCACGTGGGCAAGCTGCAGCAGCCCTTCACTGACCCAGCCGTAACCGCTGCTCCTCTCTTCAAGTGCCTGCGTTAACTGTGGAAAGGGATCGGCTGTGGTAAAACCGATACTGTCAAAACCGATATCAAGGGCGTATTCCCTGATTTGACGCTCCATTAATTCACCTCTGAGTCCCTGTATTTGATATTGCCTTCCTGTCTGCAAATTATATCATGGTTTCATTGTATTCGGTTCACCTTCACGGTAATTCAAGGCCGCCGCTAAAGCTGTAAGAGCGAATAATAAGCAGACCATAAATCCGTAACGATAAGCCTGCAGCGGATAAATGCGGGCACCTTCGAGAACCAGGCCATCCCAACCAAGGTCGAGGACATAACCAAAGAGCGGCTGAAGAATAGCCAATCCAAGAAATACACCCAGGTTAACCGCGGCAGTTACAGAGCCCGTATAACCGGGCGGGCTTGATTCCCTCGCCATCGGAAAGCTTAAAATTGTCGATGCTGCTCCGACTCCCAACAATATACTCAGGCCATAGAACAACCCGAGCGGCAGCATGCCTCCCGGCCAGGCTGCAAGGAGCAGCCAGAAAACTACGCAGCATGTTACGAGGATTACCGCAGGAATTTTTCTCGAACCGATCCGGTCAGATATCCACCCGGCTATCGGAGCACCTACCATATAACCCAGGTAAGCTAAAACCATAAACGTTGCAGCCTGCTCCACATTGATCCCATAGACATGAACCAGGTAAGATACGCCCCAGGTACCGGAAAAAACAATAAAACCGCCAAATATGCCCAGGTTCATTATAAATGGCATCCAAAGACGGCGATTGGAAAAAACTATAGAAGCTATTTTAAATGACGAACCCGGAGAACTTTCCGGTGCAATATCGCTTTCTGCCTGATAATCGGCATCCGGACTGCAATCCTGTGGACGGTTGCGTACAAAATACCAGCTCAGCAGTGCAACTAATATTGTCAATAATCCTACGAAAATAAACGAAGTCCGCCAGCCAACCAGGTTAACCGATAAAGCCAGGGGCGTCGCTCCCAGCAGGGCTCCGCTACCACTGATCAAAATCGCTAATCCCGACATTGTGGCAAAATCAGATGCCCTGAACCAGGCCGCCTGAAACTTAAAAATATTAATCAGAATAACTGATCCACCAAGACCAATCAGCAGCCGGCCAAGGAAAACCAGGCCTGCATTTGGAGAAAATCCGATAATTATAGATCCGGCAGCCATTGCCAGGCCTGTTAAAAGCGCAATACGCCTCGGGCCGAGGCGATCAACAAGCAAGCCTCCGGGGATCTGCATAATTACATACATATATGTATAAGCGGCAGCCAGGTTGCCCAAACCTGCCCCGGTCAGCCTGAATTCGGCTGTAAGCAGGTCGGCTACCACATTAAATGAAACTCGGTGAAATGATGTAATTAAATGCAGGATGATCAGAAAAACCCACATCACCCAGCGCATTCTCATTATTGAACCGGGTTGCAGATTATTCGGCTTCTTGAAATCGACCACCAAATCCATCCTTCCGTCTATTATTTTACAAAAAAATATGCATACTTTTTATTCAAAGGGCGGAAGGCCCCTTCTTATCATGGAAGTACGCCTGGAGAAAATTTTTGCGGAGATAAAAGGGCGCATTTCTGCAACAAATATTCCAGCCAGAATCAGGAGAGCTCCGCTCAATTTAAGGGGTGTGAAAAGCTCGTCCCAAAAAAGATAGGAAAAAAGACCTGCGAAAACAGCTTCCAGTGATAAGATCAAAACAGCATGGGTAGGCGGGGTGTAGCGCTGGGCAATATTCTGGGTAACAAATGCGCCAATCGTGCAAAAAATGACCGCGTACAAGATGGCTCCCCAGATCAACGGGGGATGATTCAGCATTACCGCTGTCGGCTCGAAAATAAAAGCCACTGAAAAACTGGCCAGCCCGGTAAAGGCAATTTGGGAAATGGCCAATACGAGAGGATCGCGCCGCCTGACATGAATGGCAATTGTAATTAAGTGTGCGGCAAACAAAAATGCGCTTACCAGGGTTAAACCGTCACCCAGGTTAAAGCCGGTAACTTCGTCTGCAGATAACATATAGAGACCTGCTGCAGCCAACCCACCGCCCAAAAACGCCCACGAGCCGGGTGAATGCCTGGTAATAAAAAAGTATAGAAAAGGAACTATTACAACTGCGGTACCGGTGATAAACCCCGATTTTGCCGGGGTAGTATAAAGCAGGCCAACTGTCTGAAAGGCAAAGCCGCCAAAGAGGAAAAATCCGATCAGTACTCCGGCCATATAATCGCCGGGGGATGCTTTTATTAGTCTCTTCCAAAAAAATGGCGCCAGTATTAATGCAGCCATAGTGAACCTTAAACCGAGGTAAGTAAAGGGATCTATTATCTCCAGGGCTTCTTTCATAATCACAAAGTTAGAGCCCCAGAATATAGCCACAAAAAAGAGGGAAATATCGGCCAGGATCATTTTTTTGCCGGCTACGTATTCGTTCATAATCAGCCTCTCAATAATATTGCCCGGCCTGCCTGTTAAACTAGCGGCCGGGCAACATTATATTATCATATCCTAAGTTACGTGGAAAACCATGCTGCAGAATATAATTCAGCCGGGACTATATGATCTGGCCCAGGAAGGCCTTGGTACGTTCGTTTTTAGGGTTACTGTAAAGCTCTTTAGGCGCGCCTTCCTCAACGATACGCCCTTCATCCATATAAATCATTCTATCACCAACTTCGCGGGCAAAACCCATCTCATGGCTGACAACCATCATGGTCATACCTTCGTTGGCTAAAGTTTTCATAACCTGTAAAACTTCTCCGACCAGCTCCGGGTCAAGAGAAGAAGTCGGTTCATCAAAAAGCATAATTTTAGGCTTCATGGCTAATGCCCTGGCAATAGCTACCCGCTGCTTCTGGCCGCCGGAAAGCATGGCCGGGTAAACATCGGCTTTTTCTGAAAGACCGACCTTAGCCAATAATTCTGTTCCCTGACTTAACGCCTGGGTATATGGAATTTTTTTTACCTGGGTCAGGCCCTCAATTACATTGCCCATAACTGTCCGATGTGGAAAAAGGTTAAAGTGCTGGAAAACCATCCCCACTTCAGCTCTGACCAAATGCAGAGATTTGCTATTACGATCAGTCTCTTTACCGTCAATAAATTTTATACCCTTCTGGGCAAATTCAAGAAAGTTAATACAGCGCAGTAAAGTGCTCTTTCCGGATCCACTGGCTCCTATGACCACTGTACTTACTTTTCTGGTAGGAAGGGTTGAAAAACGCCTCCAGGTAAGCGATTATCGAGATTAGAGGTGGAAGCTGCGAATG
>PWUG01000417.1 GCA_003562605.1 Syntrophomonadaceae bacterium
ACGAGAAAAACAAGGGACGGTTGTGTTCCACGAGGCACACAACCGTCCCCCTGTGTTGAAATAGCCTATAGGGTGAGGCGACTCAACATCGGGCGCAACAGTATTCAGGTTTCAGCCACCATTCGAAATCCCCCGGGCGTTGCTTCGGTACAAAGTTCTTGTAGCTTATTAATGCCTTTTTGAACATCTGGGTTGTTCCGCATTGCTTCAAGATCAGCCAAATTGCTCCATGGACCAAATAAATAAAAGAGTAATGGATATGCGTGTCCGGTCAGCCTCCTAGTCGATTGCTATCATTGTTTATTGTTTTTTTGCCAGTTCTTCATAAGCGGCTGCGCCACACTGTAGCCCAAACTTACGCCGCTAAAAATTTTGGCTAAACGGGGTGAAGATGAAGACAACCTTTTTAAGCCGGACAGCACCACGTACCTTTCAGCCAGCAGAGCTGCTTTCCCCATAAATTTTCCACCCTGCCTGAGGGCTCCGCGGGCTACCGCCATGGTACTAATGATTTCCTCCTGCCCCATTTCAATAAAGCCTTCCAAGCGCTGGATCAGGCTGTTTAAAGTTAGGGAAAGCCTGATCAGCACTGCTACCAGGAGAAGCAGAAGGATAGTATTTATGGTGGTAGCTATCAGTAAACCATATAAAAGTGTGCTTTCATCCATGTTTTAGCTTTCCTTGTTCAACTCTTGCATGGCAGCGTCAAGAGCATTCTGAACATCCTTGGTCTTGGGAAGTTTTTTCCTCAAGTCCTCAATCAGTTCTCTGGATGACTCGGTTACCGCTTCCGTATGCTCTTTTGCTGACTGCAGAGTTTTCTCCTTAACTTCCAACCCTTTTTCTACAATTTTTTCCCTTGTCTCCTTGCCGGGTGCCGGGGCAAAAAGCACCCCCCCCAAGGCACCGATTACGGCACCTATGATCACACCTGCCAGAAAATCGCCTTTACTATCCATTTATCTCTTCACTCCTTTCTAATGATAATTTTAACAGATAGGAACAGATAGGAATTTGCTTTCCCTGGTATAATTATAGCAATATTCTGTCATGTATGTCAAACAGATAATTACCCATAAGTTACTTCCTTTGGAATATAACTTCAGGTGGGCTATCAACATCTTAGGGGTCCAAGAGTTCGCCATATCATTGCATTAAACGATGGACAGCCTCATAGATCCGATCAACATTGGGCAGCGCTGCTCGCTCACGCGCAGGATCGAAGGGAATCGTTCCCTCGACGGCAACGCGTGCAAAACGTACCGGCAAACCCGATTCAAGAACTGTGGCAGCCAGTTCCCCTGTCAAGCCGAAATCACGGTAGTCATCGTCGACAACCAGCAGGCGACCCGTACATTCCACATCCTTTAGAACAGCATCACGATCGAGTGGTGCAATACTGCGCAGGTCAATTATGCTGGCAGAGATACCTTCCCCTGAAAGCAAATCTGCTGCTTCCCTGGCACGATGAATAGCAACCCCTGCACCAGCGATTGTAACATCAGAACCTGTCCGGCGAACAATTGCCAGGCCCAGCGGAATCGGCTCCCATCGATCAGGGACCATTCCTTTCTGGCCTTCGGTCGGAATATCATAAGTTACAGTCGTCCGTCCGCCTGAACCCAGAGCATCGAGCAGGTCGTCGGTTAAAAGTTTAGGCTCAAGAAAGAAAACGGGGCTTTCGTCAGCGATCGCCGCTAATAAAAGCCCTCCTGCATCGGCAGGCGTCGAGGGAACAACGACTTTCAAGCCCGGAATGTGAGCAATCCAACCCCACAGGGATTGCTCATGCTGCCCGCCATCGCCGTAACCTCCACCACATCCGGCCCGAACAACCATTGGCACCTTCCACCGGCCGCCCGAGAAAGCTTCGACTTTTGCCGCCTGGTTAACAATAGCGTCAGCGGCTACGGCGAGAAAATCGATCATGATTAACTCTACAAATGGCCGCAATCCAGCCATCGCTGCACCGACAGCTGCGCCGACAAAAGCCGATTCGCTGATCGGTGCAGGGCGAACGCGTCTCTCACCGAAACGCGTATAGAGGTTCATACGCAGGGAATGAGCATCTTCCCCGAAAATAACCACGCGTTGATCTTCCTCCATCGCCTGGGTTAAAGCATCTTCGATTGCCTGAGAAAAGCTCATTTCCCTCATTGTGTCGCCTCCTTTATGCTTGCTGGTACCGAGAGCAAAGCTTTCTCCAGAGCATTCTTAACGGCAAGCTCTACCTCTTCTTCCAACCCGGCCAGCTCAATTGAAGTGATCTTAAGGTTTTTACGCATTCGTACTACAGGATCATAGGCATTCCCGAGCTGCGTGCGCGCTGCGCGGCCGATCATGGCCATGATCTTGCCTATGCAGGCAATGCGCTGAGGGATCGAAGCGCCCCCGGAACTTATAGCTGACGAAACGAGTGGGCCGGTTCGCGGCTTCATTTCAGCGATAGGTTTATGAACCATACGGATAAGAGGATCGCCGAGAAAGTGGCCCTGTGGCCGAAGGCAGGTCGCCCGTAGAAAGGAAGGGCCCCGGCCGCTGCGGGCACGGTCAAGCATCGCGGCTGCTTCATTCCAGACTACTTCTGCGTCCACACCATTGATGCACTTTCCGGGTACCCCGAGACCCCGGGCTCGCTCTTCCAGGCTACCGCCGGTTACCGAAGAAGAAGATGTGGAGACTGCTGTCCCGTTATCCCGGCAGACAAATAAAACCGGCAAATCCCAGGCTGCAGCAAGGTTCATCGACTCCATTAACATGCCCTGGTTCATTGCGCCCTCGCCGAAAAAAGCCACTGCTACCTTTTCGGGTCGCAGGTGCTGTGC
Source organism: Syntrophomonadaceae bacterium (assembly GCA_003562605.1). Next base: position 2,826 of record PWUG01000417.1, read on the forward strand.
CGCAAGAGCAAATCCACAGGCGGCAGGGCCTGAAGAACCCACGATTCCGGATGATGCAACCAGGTGATCTTTTGAAAACATGTGCATGTGACCGCCCATGCCACCACAGAGACCATCCTCGGCGCCCATGCATTCCTTGATAATCGCCGTTGCATCTACACCGAGCAAGAGCATACCCGCAGTGCCGCGATGGTCAAGGGCAACGGCATCACCGTCACCAAGATGATCAAGCACACCGGCATTGATTCCTTCTTCACCAATCCCGAGATGCATCTCTCCCGATATAAGCCCTTCCTGCCAGAGACCGGCGATGGCTTCCTCGACCCGCCGGCAGGTCAACATCTTGCGGTAAAGGGAAACACTGTCAAGCAACTTTTCTCCCTCCCTTTTTAATTGGCAACTAATAATATAATCACCATAATTTTAAACTTTGTTTCAAGTTTGCATCTACCACGGAAGATAAACTAAGTTCTATAGCATCGAACCCGCTAGTCGTCTTTGCAATAGTGCTTTTCGATTGAATTTAATAGTGTGACCAAACCAGATTTAGCTTTGGCGCAGGCAATACCACCGGTAAAAGGAATTGCAGGCTTTAAATCAGCCTGATAGCAAAATAGAGTGGAATTTTCTTCGTCTTTTAAATCAATCTTTGCGTAATAACTTTTAATCAATCTGTGGTCAGTTATTCGGTAAGCATAGTTTTCAGGCGGGTTAACCTTATCTAAAACCTGTCTTACTCTATCCTTGCCGATGGTTATCATTCTCACCGCGCCTGTTCCACCTGCATCCGGATCTCCTGTTTTTAAAACTTCCACTTTAATGTCAGGGGTAGGTGCTTTAGTAAAATCAGTTAATATGGGCCACAATTCCTCCACAGGCAGGTTGAGCCTTCTCTCAAAAATAAAAGAAGCCATTTATAACCCTCCAATGCCGCGATATTATTTACAATAGTAAAAATTTTGCGTTGATTACTAATTCTTCAGCTGGGTAAAAATCCCTGCTTCACAGCCTGTAGAGAACCATTTAAAGTAATTGCTTTCAACACAGGATTCCAGGCTTTATTTAAAACAGTCTGACGTTTCACTTGTCTTACCTGGTTGCTTTCTCAAAAATTGCTTTTCCAATTACCGGTATCCGATTTAGCTGTTAAAAACTTTGTGCGGCTCATGTAATCGAAAAAATATCTCTTTTATCAAGGCCCCCTGGCATTAAGTAATATTTTTCGGTATATGTTTCCATTGACTGTCTTGAGATATCATTTTTCGAGAAGGAAGAGCTTTTTTATTGCTTAATTTTAATCCGCAGTCAGGTCATGAGCAAAAAGGTAAGCGCCCGGCTTTGGTAACCAGGGATGTCCAATATTTAGAAAAAGTATCGCCCGATGTTGTGGAGCAGGTTTTCGATATTCTATATGGAATGACTGAAAGGGTAGATTAACAATTACTTCAACTGCAGCCATGTGCTCCAAGAAGATTTTGTTTTTGAAATACGCACAGCAGAACCGTCAGACTTTCTTTGTCCGGGGCATTACTGTTTTATTTCTCAACGAAAGTTATAACTCCAAGTAGTTTTTAGCGATCTTGTCCCATGAAAAGTGCTCCTCCGCCAGGTTGTGGGCTCTCCGGGCCAGGTGGGCTCTTTCACCTTCAGTTATACCTTCCAGGTGCCCGAGTATAGCATTGATATTGGCGGCCAGATTTTTTATGCCTTCTAAAGCATAGTGCCATAGTAGGCTGCTTTTACGGACGGAGAAATTCAGGGCACTTCCATGGACGGTTGCCAGGCGCCTGGTATTTTCCTTGCGGCATTTGGCCAGGGCACGTGACGAATAGACAGGTTGCATGATGG
>PWUG01000425.1 GCA_003562605.1 Syntrophomonadaceae bacterium
ACCCTGCGGACCTCACCGTCTTCACCGACTACGACCAGATCCCCGCCTGGGCGGTGGGTGAAGTGGCCGAAGGGACGGTTTCGGGGTATCCCGACGGCACCCTGCGGCCGAACAATCCCATTAACCGGGCGGAAGCCATGACCCTGCTGCTGCGGCTGCTGCGCGGCTTCGGCTGGTAAGTGGGAAAAAGAAAAGAACCTTTTCCCTTTTTTTCTTTATCTGCGCTTCAGGGGAATGAAGAAAGAATAGGGTGTTTCTATTTTCACGAAATGATCTAACGAACCTCGGAAACAAGATGAAAGGATGTTTGCCATGGGATCTGCGCTGTCAAATTTGCAGTTGAACAGCCCGGCTTTTCAATCCTGCGATCGCATTCCCCTGAAGCACAGTGGTGAAGGTGAAAATGTCTCGCCTCACTTGGAATGGATTAACGTCCCTGAGGAAACACGGTCTTTTGCGCTAATCTGCCACGACCCGGATGGACCGCGGATCTCCCAAGGCTTCTACGGATTCGTTCACTGGATTGTCTACAACATACCGGGTTCGGCGACCGAGTTGCCAGAGGGAACGAAAGTTTATACAAGTGGACTTAACGGTGCCAACACTGAGGGCTATAGGGGGCCCAGGCCACCTGAAGGACATGGAACTCACCATTATTATTTCTGGCTGTTCACTTTGAATGAAGTGCTTGATTTGGAACCCAGGCTCACATTAAGGGAATTGCTGGAACGCATCGAACCTTGCGTCATCGGGATGAATCGACTTGTTGGCACATATGAGCGTTGAGACCGATATGCGCTTCTTATGGGTTTTATTAAATTGCTGAGACAACATCAATATGCTCTTCAAAGAACTGAATTGCTTGCATCGATGTACCGTTTCATACAACTAAACTTACCCGAGGAAAACCTGCAAGCGAGGCAACATTATTTACAACTCAAAATGGATTTTCCAGGCTTTATTCTGTCCCTGGGCAGTTTTTCTTTCGAGCGAGTCCTTCTAAATGCTAACTGTGTGAGGAGTAGACTTTAAGTTGAAAGACGGTACGCGAGGGTTAAATATGTTAAACAATGAGGGGTTGTTTTACAGTATTCAGGGTCAAGTCAACTATGTTGTGGCACCGAAAATTGAAAAGGGTCTGGTCATCCAGAAATACTCGTCAGGAAAAGCTCATTGAGTCCCGAGATGTTTATAAATGGGGTGGTAGCTGCAATTTCTATTTCAAGCGTGGTGTGATAAGCTGATAATAAATGGAGTATCAATCGTTAAACACTGACTGCCCCGCCTGGTTCCAAGAACCGGGCGGGGCTTTTGTGTCTAATGTTCGGCTTATGTCGTTTTTGGTCGTAAAGGTGGTGCTCAAAAAGGACTTCTTACCCAATGAGCAGGATACTCGGAAGGGAGAATGACCATGATAGAAAGACAGACAGATCTCCATACATTTTGGTTAGAACATGAGAGACTTACTGATCGATTCAAAGAAACTGTCTTTTAATTAGCACCGCTTATTTCTAGGGCGGGGAAAAAGCGAAACAGAAGAAATGTAACATTTTTTTCAATTATTATTAAAATTTAATAATTGAAAAAAGGAATCATTGAGCCTATGTCGAATTTTTTAAATACAAACAGGTTATAACATGGTGTTACAAGTGAACTTTATCTTATGGAGGCTTAATGAGGACCACCAAGACCAATCGATTATCATTTGTTTTAAGAAAATCCATTAGATCTCAGGATGTTTTGATTTGAATATGAAACGGTTGGTGAAAAAAGTATGAGACTCAACGACACCATTGCGAGCAAGTTCGGGGCGGGATATGCTTCAATCGGCAGCAGGGATATCCCTGACCCGGTATTTGAAAAGGCGAAGCGAGTCATGGCCGATTTTTTTGCCGTACTGGCGATAGGTTTAAAAATTGGCCCTGTAGTGCCCCTGGTCAATGCATACTTTTTGCAACTCGGCGGCTCTAAGGAAACGACATTGCCGGGGAATCTCCCCAAAATACCTGCTATAAATGCTGCCTTCTGCATCGGAGCAGCTTCCCATTCCGTCGAGCTTGATGACGGATACCGCTTTGGCACCTGTCACCCTGCCGTGGCGGTGATACCGGCAGCCCTGGCGGTCGGGGAACGGAACAGTTGTTCTTTCGAAAATATCGTTGTAGCAGTTATTAAGGGCTATGATATGATGTTGCGTCTTTCGAGGGCGATTAATCCATCACATATGAACCGTGGGTTTCACACCACGGGAACTGCAGGAACGATCGGCGCCGCTGTTGCCTGTGCTCACCTGATGGGCTTCAATAGTGAGCAAACGACGTACTGCCTATCCTTAGCGGGACTGCAGAGTGCAGGACTGCAGGAAATGCTCCACGACTTTCCATCCATTAAACCCGTGCAAGCAGGCAGAGCCGCTTCTACCGGTGTGCTATCCAGCGATTTAGTTTACTTGAATGCGAAAGCGCCCAGGACCTTGTTTGAAGGGCAGCATGGATGGTTTAAAGCCATGACAGATGAACTGCAGATGGATTTTCTCTTACAGGATTTAGGAAAAGAGTGGGAAATCACCCAGACTTATACAAAGCTCTATCCCACTTGCCGGCATTGCCATCCTTCCATTGATCTGGCCATAGATTTTCATAGAACAAAACTCGATCTGCAGGCGATTAAAAATATCGTGGTAAAAACATATCAAGTTGCCCTGGATGAAGTTGCAGAGATCGTTTGCCCCAAAAACGAGGAAGAAGCCATGTTTAGCCTGCCATTTGCGGTGGCTCTGGCTCTAACATATGGTCATGTAGGTGTCGAATATCTGGACGAAAAAACAAGAAACGACCAGGAACTGATTGGTTTAGCGAGAAAAGTAAGCACGGTATTTGACGCTGATGTAAACCGGGTTTACCCGCAAGAGCGCGGTGCTATTATGGAAATTGAACTGCAGGACAACCGGATTTTGAGAGGCCAGGTGCATTTACCAAGGGGTGAGCCGGAAACTGCCCTGGAAGACCTGGAGCTTTTTAACAAAATGCAAAAGATTACCCAGTTCTACTATGGCGAACAATTTGCCAGCAATTTATGGCAGGAGTTGGTCGATCAAGAACTATCTCGGATTGACTATCAAAACATTTTGGCTATGTTTGGAAATTAGAGCAGGATAGGGATATTTATAAAATGCGGATTTTTTGGTTAGATTTAAGAATGTCTTTTGTAAGGAAAAAAAATGTTTGATTAGAACAGGAGGTTGCCTATGGAGATATCCAATCGTTCACCGGTTAGTTTGTATGTGCAGTTAAAAGAATTATTGGCACAGGAAATCAAGGAAAAAAGGTTGAGGACTCACGAGCAGATCCCTTCCGAACGCGAACTATGTGATAAGTATAATCTAAGTCGAACGACGGTACGCCAGGGGATAAACCTGGCGATCAATGAGGGATTGCTCTACAGTATTCAGGGTAAAGGCACCTTTGTTGCGGAGCCGAAAATTGATCAGGGTCTGGTTCGGCTGATTGGTTTTGAAGAAACAATTGTCGGGCGGGGCTACACCCCGTCGATGAAAGTGCTAGAAGCAGAACAGTTGACTGCTGATGTTCAAGTGGCGAGCCTTTTGGAACTGCCTTTTGGTGCGGATATTGTTAGCTTTAAAATCTTGGGAATTGCCAGCCATGTGCCCTACGTGATTTTTTCGTTTAACTTGCCTGCAGAAATAGGGAAAGATGCAATTGACCGCATCTATCAATACGAAGCAAAAAAGGTATGGTTTTCATTTACCCGCTATTACCGGGAGCATAAACAGCTGGATCTGGGGATAGCTCGTCAAACATTTGAGGCGGTCACGGCGTCGGCGGAACAATCTGAGTTAATGCAGGTGGCAGAGGGGAGCGCTTTGTTTAAAGTTACTTCGATCATTTATACTCGCCAGGAAAAGCCCATTGAGCTCCGGAATGCTTATTACCGGGGAGATCGCTATAAATTTAACATTAGTCGCGATGTGATAAGCTGACAGAACTTAGCATACATCATTGCCTAGACAGTTGTGTAATAAATGTAATGAAAATAGAAAATTGTTGAAGGAATTACTAATGGCGTGTCGAAAATGTGTAATAAACGTTATAACATGTCCATACAAGTCTAGTTTCTAAACTTTTCTAGTTTGCACCGGTTATTTACTGCATAGGTGTGCAATGCTTCCAGGTTTATTTTGAAATATACATTAAGAACATTTCGCATTATCCTAATTAAGATACAGTTTGTAGGGACGGGGAATCGGGATGTTCTTTTCCAAGCAGGAACAGGAGGTGATGTGCTTAACACAATGAGAATCAAATCTATCTCCGGGAGGGGTAATACGAGTTTTGCTAGACTTGCAAGAAGGAGGGGAAAGACGTGAAAAAAGCTTGGATGAAGCGAATGGTTCTTTTCTTGGGTTTGTTCATTTTGCTGAGTTTTGTGATTTTTCCAGGCTGTGGTGCGCCGGATGCTGAGCCGCCCCCACCGGATGACGCCGAGGTGGAGGATGAGGAGGCCGTTGAAGAAGAGTTCAAAACGCTTGTTTTTGGTCTGCATGGGATACCTGTTACATTTGATCCCGCAAACCACAGGAGCCGTCATGTAACATCTGTTGTCATTCACTGGACCGATGGGCTTACCATGTCCCATCCTGACGGGCGGCAA
>PWUG01000376.1 GCA_003562605.1 Syntrophomonadaceae bacterium
TCGCTGATCTGGGTTCCGGTTCTTGGCCTTGCCTGGTGGGCGCTTGATTACCCCTTTATGAAAAGGCATTCAAAAGCGGAGATCGCAAAGAAACCCCATCTTGCCGGCAAGGATATTGAAGCCACCAGAAAAGCCTGTGAGAAATACAAAACAATACCGGTATCTGTAATGAATTTCGTGGAAGGTTCGCGTTTCACTGAAAAGAAAAGGGTAGAGAAACAATCAAGGTATAAAAATCTCCTCAACCCGCGGCCGGGCGGTACCGGTCTTGTGCTTACCTCAATGGGCGACTATCTTTCCGACATTCTTAACGTTACGATCAAATACGGAGAAAACCGCAGAAGTTTCTGGGGTTTCCTGAGCGGCAGGGTAAAGGAAATCACCGTAGTGGTCGAAACAATCCCGGTGACTGACGAGCTAAAGGGTGATTTCCATAACGATAAAGAATACCGTGAGCGCTTTATTAAGTGGCTCAATTCCCTCTGGCAGGAGAAAGATCTTTTGCTCGAAAGTATTTAAATCACGGTCACAAAAATAGAGCTGATGATGATAACGAAATGAGCAGCAGGAAGATGGTGCTTTTCCGCAGGCGCATTTCCGCTTATTTAATGCCGTGTTCCTTTTTGTGGTGACTCTGAGGTTTTCTCCTGTTTTCTTAAGCGATAATATTTGCCCTGACCTGCCAGGTGACATGCTAAACTAACCCGGGGCGGGTTTGTTTATGGTGGTTGGTTTATGCCGTTTGCAGAAATTTAATAGCAAAGGAGTGCCTGCTGATGGAAAGAAATTTCAACTATGATATCATGCCTGAAATAAAGGAAAGATGGTCTCCCAGGGCCTTCAGTGAAAAAAGTATTCCCGAAGAAGTTCTCATGGCCTTGCTTGAAGCGGCCAGGTATGCCCCTTCCTGCAATAACGAACAGCCCTGGCGATTTATAATTGCCAATGACGAAGATAAGCTTGCCAGGATGAGAGGCGTTTTAAACCCCGGCAACCAGGAATGGGCCAACCGGGCGCCGATCTTGATCCTGGTTGCTGCGGAGAAAACATTTCTAAAAAATGGCTCCGGCAATTGCTGGAACCGCTTTGATGCCGGAACAGCCTGGGGTTATATTTCACTTGAAGCGCAGAGACGCGGCCTGATTACCCACGCTATGGGCGGATTTAGTGTTGAAAAAGCACGCGAGGTATTTAACATTCCCGATCGTTACGAAATCATTACTGTTATTGCTGTCGGTTATTACGGCAACAAAGATCATTTAAGCGAATATAACAAGGGTCGCGAGCACCCGAACTCCCGGAAGGAAATCGAAGATCTCTTGCTCTGAGTTTAGGTGATTACTTTATGATATAAGAGCTTCCATGAAAAAAAAACCTGAGGAGCAGTATCTTGTTGAACATAACAGATCCGAATATTGTTGAAGGTACCGGAGTAGCACTGTCTATATTTGTGATCATTTACCTGATCCGCAGGGGTTGGAAAATGTATACAGTGCTGCTGCTTGCTATCCTGGCCCTGGCGATGACCAATGGCAATTCCTTAAGCTCCAACCTCATCCTGCTTTTTGATTCTATCAGCAGCTTTACCGCTTTTTATCTTGTTACCATGGTTGCGGCAATTATTTTGCTTGGCAATCTGCATCAGAAAATTGGGGCGATGGAACAGCTTGTTAACAACCTTCGCTTTTTAATTCGCGATCCACGCGCACTTCTTATGATTTTCCCTGCAGCCATCTCTCTATTTTCCACGGTACCCGGCGGAGCAGTTATTTCAGCTCCAATGGTTGAAGAAACCGGGCGGGAATTAAATATGTCACCGGTTGAACTGGCCATGTCAAATATGGTTTACCGCCACCTGGTTGTTTTAATCACCCCTTTCAACTCAAGCCTGATCCTCGTCTCAGGTATCACCGGTATCAGCATAGCCGGTTATCTCGGGTTTACAGTTCCTGTTATAGCCGTTGTTTTTATAATAGCGACAGCTATACTACTGGTTCGTTACCCGAAAACCGGAAACAAAGAATCAGGGCATCGGACCAAAAAGCAAAACCGAAGTGCGGTTACCGGTGTGGTGATTGCAGCCTCACCTTACCTGGTTGCCATCACGCTCGGCCTTGCCTTTGGAGTTTTCTTTCCCCTGGCATTGCTGGCGGGCATTGCTGTCTGTTTTTTTATTAATTTACCTGCCGCTAACCGGGGCACTGCCCTGCGTGATCGGGCCATAATATTCATGCGGGGTATGAATTGGCCACTTGTACTATCTACACTGGCTATTGTAATCTACAAAGATTTTATGCTTGAAGCTGAATCTTTCCAGCAGGGCGTGCATTACCTGGTTGATCTTGGCCTGCCCCTGATGGTTCTGATAATAGCTCTTCCCTTTATCACAGGATTTATAACCGGAAACAATACTGCTTCGCTTGGTATCACCTTACCGATTTTGATCCCTTTTTTAGGCCCTGATATGCTGACTGTGCGTTATTTCGGCCTGGTTTATTTAAGCTCCTACGCCGGTTATTTCGGCTCACCAGTACACCTCTGCACTTACCTGACGAATGAATACTTTAAAACCCCGCTCTACTCACTGATAAAACAAGTTAATGTCTACGGGGCTATAATGCTGGCAGTTGGTCTGTTTTTCTCGCTATTTTACTAAATAGCCATCACTAATGCTAATAATATAAGGAAAGAGTCAGGATAACCAGGGTGATCGACGGCGACACCGCTTATGCCCGTTTTCCCGATGGCAGTGAAGAAAAAGTGCGTTTTATTGGTGCAGACGCGCCTGAAATAAATCACCCGACAAAAGGCATGGAAGTTTTCGGTCCTTAAGCTGAAGCGTATAACCTTGCCCAACTTGAAGGTGAAACAATTGTGAAATAAGGCATAAAATGTTTAGCGTCATTTTGCTTCTCGAAGGGTACGCTGTTCAGGTAGTATTTAAAGCAAATGTTAAGTATGTAAATTATTTTTTCGATTATGAAGCGGAAGTGTGGGAATCTGGAAAAGGGTTATGGAGTGTAGAAAGGAAGGCAGGCGGGGAGTAGCTTAATCTCCAGGGGCGACGGTGGCCCCTTTTCTCCGTCAATAACCAATAGTTGTTCTTTAGGAAATTGCATGGCCATGTTTTTTGCAGTTAAATAAATTACACTGGGCTGGTCAGGAGTAATTCCGCGAAGAACCCGGTACAATAATTTTATCATTTGAGTAATATGCATACTCTTTTTTATCGCGAGGAAGTGGAGTTTCCCGTCATTTAGCGCTGCATCCGGTGCGATGATAAATAAGCGTCCTGCCTGGCTGCCGTTTAAGACCAGGAAAAGAAGGACTTCTTCTTCCAGGAATTCGTCATCGGTTTTAATAGTTAATTTGAAAGGCCTGTAGGTCATCACTTTACCAAGTGCATGAATGTAATATGCAGGTGTGCCAAAAAGCCTTTTGACTATTCCCGGGGTAAGGTAGGCAACATCGCTAAACATTCCGGCAGCTGCTACATTTACAAAATAGCGGTCATTTACCTGTCCAATATCAAGCCGGGTGATAGTCCCCTTGTTGATAACAGTCAGGATTTCTTTCATTGTGCGACCTTCGTAAATCTGATGATAGATATCATTAGCAGTACCCCCGGGAAGCACAGCAAGGGGTGGTGGATTTTCTATTTCTTCTCTCAGCAGGTAATCTACAACCACATTTATACTGCCATCACCGCCGGCTACCAGGATCGCATCACAGCCGCCGATCAAAGGTTTAATTTCAGTAACTTTATCCAGGGCAGTGTGTTTTACTTTAAAGCCCTCGTTTTCTATCGTACGGAGGATCTCATTTAAGCGGTTTTTTGTTTTAATTGAACCTGCCTTGATATTGTAAATTAAATGTAGCTGCTTTTTCATTTTTACGGCAACCTGTCTTCCTCACTTATTGACAATTGTTTTCCTGAATTTAAAATTTAGCCGGCTGAAGCTCCTGGCAAAAGCTCATCCGGCTTTTTACAAGTGAAATAAGGCCTGACAAATATGGAGTTAAGCCAGAATCATTGGAACCTTTATCGATTAATCAAAAAGCGAGCAGTCAAATGGTCGGCCGTTTTGGTCTCCAATTGAAGGGATTACTTTTCACGCTTTAACTAATGATTGTTCCGGTTTTGCCTTCCAGGGCATCAAGTGATTTAGGCATTGAAGTTATTATTGCTTTTTTGCCGGGATTGCCCTTTACAAAGTTAACTGCTGCCTGCACTTTTGGCAGCATACTACCTGGGGCAAAATGGCCTTCTGCCATATATTTTTCAGCTTCTTCAGGTGTAATCCGGTCGAGATCTTTTTGGTCCGGTTTGTTGAAATTCAGGGATACTTTCTCTACTTCGGTTAAGATCATCAGGATGTCGGCTCCGATATTGTCCGCCAGCCGGGCTGCAGCCAAATCCTTGTCAATAACGGCCTCAATACCTTCAAGTGAGCCGTCCGGATTTTCGATTACCGGAATACCACCTCCACCAGCGGCAATCACGATCGTGGTGTCCCAGAGTTTTTCCAGGCAGGAAAACTCAATAATACGTTTTGGCATCGGCGAAGCAACCACTCTTCTCCAACCCCTGCCGGCATCTTCCTTCATAACTTGACCTTTTTCTGCCGAAATTACTTTTGCTTCCTCTTCACTGTAGAAAGCACCAA
>PWUG01000276.1 GCA_003562605.1 Syntrophomonadaceae bacterium
CCCCAGTCGGGCGAGGGAGGCTGCACTCCCAATCCCAGGAAACCCAGGGAGGCTACAAGAAATATCGAGTAGGAAAAACGCATCGAAGCTTCAACAGCAAGGTGCGGAAGCACATTCGGCAGAATTTCACGGAAGAGGATGTAAGAGCTGTTTTCTCCACGCAGGCGGGCTGCTTCCACAAACTGCCTCGTTTTAATATCCAGTACTACACTTCTAACCACCCTTGCTACCATCGGAATATAAAGAAATCCGACCACGATAATAACATTAAGCCGGGAAGGACCCAGGGAAAAAAGAATGACCATAGCCAGCAGCAAAGGCGGAATTGATAATATTACATCCATAAAGCGCATAATAATTTCATCGAATAAACCACCCCGGTATCCGGAAATAAGCCCCAGAAGCAGGCCGAATACAACAGCCAGGGATGTGCCGGACCCGGCGACTGAAAATACGTCGCGGCTTCCAACAAGAATCCGGCTGAAAATGTCACGGCCGAACTGATCCGTGCCGAAAACATGCTCTTCCGATGGCGGCTGAAGCCGCTGTTCAAGATTCTGATCGGTAAATTTATAAGGTGCAATTATGGGCCCGAAAAGTGCAGTTATAAGAAAGAATAATACAATGGCAAAACCGAAGAGGGTGACAGGAAACCGGCGCAAACGCCGAAATGCCTCAGAAAACTTCGATGGCTTCGACTGCCCTGGTTTCTGTACATTGCTGTTTTCAGATGCCATTAGCTGCCTCCCATTGGAGATGCGATAAAATCAGTATTTCGGCGGCCGTCCGGCGTCCGCCGAAATACTCACTTAACCGCTTTCCCCCCGGCACAACCGGGGAGAAAACGGCCTGTTTTTAACGCAGACAAGGCCAACTTGCCATGATATCTATTCTCCAAAATAAACTGTACGCAGATCAAGGGCAGTACCAAGGCCACTGGTCGGCACAACACCTTCCAGCTGTGTGGTTGCGCCCCAGAGGTTGTTGATAAAGAAGGGGATGATGATCGGGCCCCGCTCTATGAAGATCTCCTGGATCTCATGATAAAGCCTGACGCGCTCAGCATGATCCATTTCCATGGCGGCAGCGGCTGCCAGTTCATCCAATTCCGGATCACACCAGTGACTTTCATTCCACTGTGCATCACAAACATAGGCCAGGTCAAGGTAAGGCTGCGGATAAGGCCTGGAACCCCAGTCGGTTATTCCGAACGGTACTTCCAGCCACATGTTGTCAGCACCATAATAAAGATCAGAGGGGACAAGCTGAATCTCAACATTGACTCCGATCTCTTCCATCTGCGCCTGCCAGATAGTTGCGATAGCCGGTACCGGTGATGATTCCTGGGTCGTGATAACGATATCAAGGCCGTCGGCATAACCGGCTTCAGCCAGCAGCTGTATTGCCAGTTCGACATTACGCTCAGGCTCGGGAACGTCAAGATAGAAATCACCGTATGCAGGGCCAATAGGAGTATCACGACCGGTTGTGCCGAGACCATCAACTGCACCTTCAAGGATGGCACTGCGGTCGGTTCCAGCCTTGAGAGCCTGGCGGACACGAACATCACTGGCCGGCCCTTCATCACTGCGCATTCTCAGAACATAAGAAGTATTTGAAGGTGCCTGATATACTTCAATATCGGCATCCGCTTCAAGCATCGGGATAAATTCTGTCGGAAGGTAGATCAGATAATCGATCTGTCCACCGCGCAGAGCTTCGATCTGTGCTGAAGAGTCACTTAAGAAAATAATCTCAATACCATCGAGGTAAGGTAGCGGATTGCCCTCTGCATCGGTCATCCAATAATTTGGGTTACGGACGAAAACAATCCGGTCTTCGGGCAAGTAACTTTCGATCATGAAGGGGCCGGTTCCATTCCAGTTAGTAGCAAAATCTTCGTTGTCGGCGTCCATGATCAGGGCATGGTAGTCGAAAAGGTCCTTTAAAAAGTCAGGGTTGGGGTTCTCCAGCTCAAAAACCACTGTATAGTCGTCCGGCGTCAGGATGTCCACAATATTGGAGTATGTTCCCACAGTTGCTGCTCCTATATCCGGATCACGCAAGCGGTCAAAAGTAAATTGGACATCACGCGAGGTCATCTCTTTGCCATCATGGAAAAGAACGCCTTGACGCAGGTTGAAAGACCATAGTGTTGCTTCATCGTTTGCTTCCCAGCTCCCAGCAATAGAGCGGCTGGCATCGGGTTGGTTCTCCTCGTCAATGTAGACCAGGAAATCTCCCCACTGCCGTCCGATCTGATCATCAGAAACTGTACTTAAAAATGCCGGATCCAGGTTAACCGGTGCATAGTAAGCACTGCGCAGGACCCCGCCATGTTTTGGCGAAATACCCTCCTCCGGTCTCTCTTCATCAACGGTTTCGGTTGGTCCGCATGATACCAGCACCAGGCTGGCTATCAGCAGGACTGCCAGTAAAACTGCCATTTTATTTAACAATGTTTTTCCCTCCTCATTTCTCTAAATCTTTATTTTTCATATTGGCAAATTCATCTGTTCCTTCCTTATTTGACAGCCAAGCCTCAACTCCTTCCGGTTCAACAGAACACAAATGAGAGATATAATTTTATCATATTTGCTTATTTGCCTTCAATAAGGCTCTTTATCTTATCTGCTATTGCCTGTGGCGGCGAATTAAACGGCTCATCCCCAAGAATAGCTTTTGCCTTTTCCCGGGCCAGTTCAAAGCAGTTTTTACTGCCCAGCTTTTCCCAGGTTTCGTACATCATACGGTTAAAAACAGAAGGCATCCAAATTTCGTTGCGAAAATGTTTAACGGTATGGTCCTCACCCAGGTAATGGCCGGCTGGCCCTACCCTGACTATTGTTTCCACACCGAGTGTATCACTGTTGATTGCAGTCCCTGCTCCTATGTAGCGGGCGGCGCTGATGAAATCGTCGCACAGAACCAGGAAAGGCAGTGAACCGGTCTTGCCGCCGTCAAGATAACCGACATCATGAACCAGGTTTGCTCCGCAAAGTTGATTTAAAAGCAGCCCCATTGAAGCTTCCATACCTGCCTGGGCATCGGGAACCGGTGCATTACAACAGCCTGCCTCGGTAAAGTTCGGTAGTTTATAGAAGCGGGCCAACTCACTCATGGCACAGTAGTTCATCGCCGCATCTGGCGAACCGTATAAAGTGGCTGTGGACTGCATATCCATCGGTGTTGCACCCCCACCTATTATCACCGGGGCCCCCTTCTTTTTCAACTGGGCCATGAGCAGTCCGGAGAGGCTTTCCGCATTCATCTGGACAATGGTACCCGCTTTGGTCACCGGACAGGTCCCTCCGGCCACTACCCCGGGAGTATAAATAACGGGTATGTCATGTTCGATACAGGCAAACATTTTTGCTACGCCTTCATCAGTATGAATGAGCGGTGAAATCGGTTCGGTATAAAGAATAAGGAAAGGTTTGCTTTGCAGGTCTTCATAAGAACCGGCCACCGCTGCAGCCATCTCGATAATTACCTTCACATTCTGATCATTAAACGATGTAAAAATGATTGGCTTTGCACTGTTGAGCACCAGTGATGCAAATTGATGAAGATCACCTTTTTCGGCCGAAACATCACGGGGAACCCCGTAGCTCATGTTGAAATCAAAATTAGGCAGTTTATCAAGCAGCCTTGCGGCGTTAACTATATCCTGTTTTACCGCATTTCTTCTTCTACCTGTTTCCAGATCGATATGGAAGGGCAGATCAGAGCCGGTGCCGTAATAAGTACGATTACTTTCAAGACTCATTGCCGGCTGACCTTCGCGGTTATAGATACTTACTTTCGAAGGGGCAACCCTGATCGCTTCTTCGATCATCCAGCCGGGTATTTTCACAACCTTGTCCCTGATGCTGCACCCGGCCTCTTTAAGAAGTCCAAGTGATTCTTCATGGTCAACCCTAACACCGACCCTCTCGAGCACATCGAGAGTGGCGCTGTGGATTTCTTCGAGCTGGTTTGTACTTAACCAGCTTAAGTGTGGTGATAACTGCTGACTATAATTGGAAAGGTAAGCGGCTATCTTAAACACCCCCATAATTTATTCGCCATGTTTATTAGAGCCTTATCTCAAAAGATTCTTGTGATCCTGCCCATAGGGCATCATTTCAGATCAAGCGGGTATTTACCGTATTTTTTCACAGCCTGGGCCATCGCCCAGATATTCTCAAGTTTGCAGTATTCAGGAAGCCCGTTTGCACTGCCGAGTATATAACCGCCGTTCGGCCCCGCTTCCGCTATTCTCTGCTTAACCTCTTTTTCTACCTCTTCCGGGGTACCGCGGGTTAGTGTATAACGAAGATCGATGTTGCCCCAGAGGCAAACCCTGTCACCATAAAGTTCTTTAACTGTCTTTAAATCCATACTAGTGGGTTCAATCGGATGAACACCGCTAACACCCATCGATAAGATATCTTCCATAATCGGCATAATATTTCCATCCATATGCGTAATCCAGGGCACCCTGCAAACATCGTCAATCTGCTTAATCTTTGGCACAAAAATTTCCCTGAAAACCTGGGGAGATACCAATGGCCCGTTGTTATAGGCAATGTTGTCATAAGAAATAATAAAATCTATGCCTATATTGTTTATTCTCTCTAAAACCTGGCAATTCCATTCCACATACCGATC
>PWUG01000299.1 GCA_003562605.1 Syntrophomonadaceae bacterium
AAGCTCACCAACCGCTCTTTAAGTTGGAAGGTTTTCGATTAATTATCGAAAAAAGAGAAAACGGCCAGTTATACTCTGAAGCGACGATAAAAGTGCGAGTCGGGGATGTCCAGGTCCATACCGCAGCTGAAGGGAACGGACCGGTTAATGCCCTTGACAATGCACTGAGGAAAGCCCTGGAAGGGATTTACCCGGCATTGAAAAAGATCAAGCTGATTGATTTCAAGGTACGGGTTATTGACGGAGTGGACGGAACAGGCGCCCAGGTCAGGGTTCTGATTGAATCCAGCGATGACCACAGGAGCTGGGGCACAGTCGGGGTGTCCCCGAATGTGATAGAAGCAAGCTGGATAGCTCTTGTAGACAGCCTTGAATATGGCCTGCTCAGGCAAAAAATACCCGAGCTTGAAGAGGCTAAAAATGTACTCGATCAGCTGAAAAACGATGGAGTAATATCAAGCGGCTAAAAAGGGCGTCTTTATAACAGGCACTCAATTTATTAAAGAGCTTAAAGCGCTTTGAAAGAAGATAAAATCAGCGCAATACTTCTTGAACTGTCCGCTGTATGTCGAAAATGCCGTTGATCTATTGCAAAAACTACTAACGCTATCATGGCCTGCAGTTAAGGAGTAATATTACAGATGAAAGCAAGCGAACAGATTGAAATAATTTACTTAAATGCCCTTAATTCCGTTTCTTTTCTCGGTTCAACCCGTATTAAAACTCTGCTGAAACATTTCGGCACGGCCGAAGCAGCCTGGAAGGCCCCGAATAAAGAACTTACAAAAATCCTCGGGTTACCCGGAAAGACCAGTAAACTTGAACAGGAACGATCGAAAATCATACCGGAGCAGGAGTGGGCCCGGCTTATCGAAAAAGACGTTAAATGTATTACCCCCGAAATCGGGGGCTACCCTAATTTATTAAAGCAGATATCTTTTCCGCCTCTGCTATTATATTACCGGGGCAGCCTAAAAAATATTGATCGGCCTTCAGTAGCAATTGTCGGCAGCCGTCGCTGCACATTTTACGGGGAGGAAGTTGCTCACCGGCTGGCTGTAGAACTCTCTTCGCAAGGTGTAAATGTGATCAGCGGAATGGCCCTGGGAATAGATACTGCTGCTCACAGGGGGGCTCTGGAGCACAGTGGTTACACGGCAGCTGTTCTCGGTTGTGGGCTCGATCGGTGTTATCCACCTCGAAATGCCGACTTGATGGAGCAGATAATCTCTAAAGGAGCAGTTATCAGTGAATTTCCGATCGGCACTGAGCCCCTGCCTAAGAATTTTCCACAGAGGAACCGGATCATAAGCGGTTTATCCCTAGGTACGGTAGTTGTCGAAGCTTCAGCAAAGAGCGGCGCTCTGATCACCTCTGATTATGCTCTTGAACAAAACCGTGAGGTATTTGCAGTTCCAGGTAATGTTGGTAGTCCTTACAGTCGAGGTTGCCACCGACTCATTAAAGAAGGAGCAAGGTTGGTCGAATCTGCTGCTGATATTTTAGACGAGCTCTACATTAATTCGCCTTCGGAGCAGCAGTTGACTATGGAAGAATTTAATGCGGATCTGACCGGGGGGGAACAATCTCTCTTAAACCTCATTCCTTATCAACCGATGCATATTGATAATATTATCCAATTAAGCGGCACAAAGGCGTCTGAGGCCAGCGCACTGCTTTTATCTTTGGAGCTTAAAAAATGTATACGCCAGAGTCCGGGAAAGTATTTCTGCCGGATTTGAGAATTGTTATTTGTGAGAAGGATATGGATTTGGGTTGCCTTTGTATAGTTGAATTTGAATAGCTGGAATTTTATAAAAAAAAATGCTATTTGCTTGCATCTGTTGAATAGTTGTGTTAGGATTATATGGGTGTTGCGGAATGACCGTTTTTGACTGGCTTGAACGCTACATGGTTCACTTGATGGTTGAGAAAAACGCATCACCGCTGACTATGCAAGCATATCGGAACGACATTATGCAGTTCCTGGAGCTTGAAGGCGATGAGCTGGCAGGTTTAAAAAATGTAGATCACCTGACTTTACGTCGGTTTTTAGCCTGGCTGAGGGATAAAGAATATACTCGCCGTTCTATTGCGCGTAAATTATCTGCGACGCGTTCTTTTTTGTTTTTTTTACAAAAAGAAGGGTTGATCCATGGAGGAAAATGGTCGACTGTTTCCCGGCCTAAGCAAGAAAAATCGCTACCGCAATTTCTTTACTATCATGAAGTCGTAGCTCTACTGGAAGCGCCCGATAGCAAGACTGTGCTTGGTTTTCGTGACAGGACTATGCTCGAGTTAATCTACTCGTCGGGGCTCAGGGTAAGCGAGATGATCAGGCTTAACTGCTCGTTACTGCAGTTGGAAGAGCGCCTGATTAAGGTTTACGGTAAGGGCAGGAAAGAAAGAATAGTACCTGTCGGCACTGTCGCTGCCGCCCTGATTATGGAATATCTTGAAAAAATCCGGCCGACACTTGCTTCCCTTAATAAAGATGAACGGACTTATGATGAGTTGTTTCTGAATAAGTGGGGGAAACCTTTGAGTGATCGAGGGGTGCGCTATATATTTAAAAAGTATATACGGCAGGTTTCCCACAAGGTGGGGATAACCCCGCATTCTCTCCGCCATTCGTTTGCCACACACCTTCTTGAAGGAGGAGCAGATTTAAGGGTAGTTCAGGAACTGCTGGGACATGTCAGTTTGTCTACTACCCAGATTTATACACATGTGACTAAAGAACATTTAAGTGAAGTATACAGGTCAGCGTTTCCAAGAAAATAATATTCATGAAGGCGGTTAACCTATGTTTCAGGCAACAACAATACTTGCAGTAAAGATAGGCAATAAAGTTGCCGTGGCCGGGGACGGCCAGATAACCTTCGGTAACAGTACCATTATTAAGAACAGTGCCAAAAAAGTTCGCAGGCTCTACGAAGGTAAAGTTATAGTTGGTTTTGCCGGTGCTGCTGCAGATTCACTTACTCTCTGTGAAAAATTTGAAGGCAAACTGGAAAGTTACCAGGGCAACCTCATGAGGGCTGCTGTTGAGCTGGCAAAGGAGTGGCGTACAGATCGTGTCCTACGCAGGCTCGAAGCACTGCTTGTAGCAGCGAGCAGTGATGCTCTGCTGATGATCTCGGGTACAGGAGAAGTTATCGAACCTGATGACGGGATTGCCGCGGTAGGTTCAGGGGCGCCCTATGCACTGGCTGCAGCCAGGGCCCTTCTTCGCAATGCTAATTTGGCGCCGGGAAAAATTGCTGCTGAAGCAATGAAGATCGCATCTGAAATATGTATCTATACCAATGATGCAATAATAATTGAAGAATTGTAGAAGGGTTGTTTTATGAACTCAACAGAAGAACTCACACCTCGTGAAATTGTAAATGAGTTAAGCCATTATATAATCGGCCAGGAAGATGCAAAGCGTTGCGTTGCAGTGGCGCTGAGAAACAGGTATCGCCGCAAGAAGCTACCTGATGATATACAGGAAGAGATTATCCCCAAAAATATCATCATGATTGGAGCGACAGGGGTAGGTAAAACCGAGATAGCCAGGCGCCTTGCACGCCTGGTCAATGCTCCTTTTGTAAAAGTTGAAGCAACAAAATTTACTGAAGTTGGTTACGTAGGACGTGATGTTGAATCAATGGTTCGCGATCTTGTAGAAACATCAATCAGGATTGTGCAGAACGAGCGCATGCTGGTTGTTAAAGATAAAGCCATAAATAACGCCAACAAAAGACTAATTGACAGCATTGCCCCGCTGCCGAAGAAAAAGCAGCACTCTGCGAACCCGCTTGGCTTTCTATTCCAGCCCACTCCTGTCCGGGAAGAAAGCCCTGCCGAAGATGCAACCTTTCATGAAAGGCTGCAGCAGGCCAGGGAAGAACAGAGAATGGTTAAAGAGCGTTTGCTGAATGGCGAGCTTGAAGAGCAGTTGGTTGAAATCGAAGTTGAAGAGCGTAAAGCACCGATGGTTGAGCTTTTTACCGGCCAGGGTATGGAAGAGATGGGTATAAACCTGCAGGATGTACTTGGTAATATCGTTCCTCCAAAAAAGAAAAAAAGAAAAGTCTCTGTTTCCGAAGCAAGGAAAGTATTTGAACAGGAAGAAGCGCAGCGTTTAATTGATATGGATGCGGTTACCTCGGATGCTCTTCAAAGAGCAGAACAGTTGGGAATTATTTTTCTAGACGAAATTGACAAAATTGCCGGTAAAGATTATCATGGATCTGGCCCCGATATATCCAGAGAAGGGGTCCAGAGGGATATACTACCGATCGTGGAAGGATCTACGGTTGTCACAAAATACGGTCCGGTAAAAACTGATCACATCCTGTTTATTGCAGCAGGGGCTTTCCATATGACCAAGCCTTCTGATTTAATTCCCGAGCTGCAGGGCAGGTTTCCGATCAGGGTTGAGCTGAACAGCCTGACCGAAGAAGACTTTAAGCGGATCCTTACTGAACCAAACAATGCTCTAATCAAGCAGTATAAAGCACTGTTGGAGACGGAAGGGGTGAACCTGACTTTTACGGAAGAGTCGATTGAAGAAATCGCTCGAACAGCTTGTTACCTGAACCAGGAGATGGAGAATATCGGAGCACGAAGACTGCATACGATTATGGAAAAAGTGCTCGAAGACC
>PWUG01000220.1 GCA_003562605.1 Syntrophomonadaceae bacterium
TCGCTTCAACGCAAGCCATAGAAGCCTATGCCTCTCCAAACTAAAGCAGCCTGGGCATTTAGCATCTAACCGAGGAGGACGCCCCATGATCCCGAAATACCCAACAAAGCCACATATGCAACATTCTCTCTTTGCTATAGGTTTAAGGCTTAACCATGCCGCTCGGGTCTGCTGAACTTTCCACAGCACTGACCTCGGAAGCGTACTCTTTAAGATTCTTTTAACCATTGTTTTGTTTGGGTTCAGCGTGAACTGGAGTCTTGGCTCTTCGGCAGTTGTGAGTAGCGGAGGTAATCAAGCGACCTCTCTGGCGTGTGGAGCGGTCCGAGCCTGACGCCGAAGGGAAGCGGCCAACCTGTACATCGACCTCCACCCGGCGGACGTTTGCCTGACCTGAGTGCGGTGGCCGAGGGCATAAGACCCACGACACCAGCGACAAGACTTTGCCTCACCTGAACTTCTTTCAGCATGAGACCTACCTGCACGTGCGGACGCCGCGGGTGCGGGTCGAGCGGTGTGGCGTGAAGCTGGTGGAGGTTCCCTGGGCTCGGCACGGGAGCGGGTTCACGCTGCTGTTCGAGGCCTTCTTGCTGGCCCTGTGCAAGGCGATGCCCGTGCCAGCCGTGGCCCGGCTGGTGAACGAGCACGACACGCGGATCTGGCGAGTGCTGCACCACTGCGTGGACAAGGCCAGGTTCGAGGCGGACTTCTCGGAGGTCAGGCGGGTGGACTTCTCGCCGGCTTACCTGAAAGGAGCACGAGAGGTGTTTCCCCAGGCCGCAGTCACGCTGGACCGGTTCCACATCTCGAAGTTGCTCAACGAGGCGGTGGACCAGGTGCGTCGCCAGGGGCAGAAGGAGCATCCTGAGCTGAAGCGCACCCGCTACCTGTGGCTGCGCAATCCCCAGGATCTTCGACGTATGGATGCGGAGCGGTTGGCCGAGCTGCTTCCGGAGGAGGTGGGACTTCGCACCGCCGAGGCCCATCGGATCAAGCTGGCGTTCCAGGAGTTCTGGCGCGGGCCCTTTGGCGCGGCCCGGTCCTATCTCCATCGCTGGTGCCGCATGGCCAGGGAGAGCGGGCTGGAGCCTATGATCCGGGTGGCGAGAACCCTCTATCAGCATCAGGAAGCACTGCTCAACTGGTTCTGGTCCAAGATCAGCAACGGCCTCTTGGAAGGGATCTCAAGCCTCGTCCAGGCAGCGAAGGCCAAGGCCCGGGGGTACCGATCCTCACGGAATCTGATCACCATGATCTACCCGCTCACCGGCAAGCTCAAGTTCGATGTGCCGTCCATTTGAAACCGCGAGAAGCCACTAAAGTCCTGGAATCCAGAACCCCTGATCGCTACCGATCACTACGTATCACCCCCAGCACCTCTTGCCACATCTGCTCGGAGCGCTGTTTCTGCAATTCGGACTTCTCCAGCAGGGTCGCCTGAATTTGCTGGCGGGATTCAGGTTCGATGATCAGATCAAGCTTCCGCTGCATTTCCTGCTCATCGGCCAGGCAATCAAGCAATCCTTCGCTGAAACCATAATCTGCAAAGAGCATCTGGTACTTGTGGCTCCATCCAGTACCCAGCGCGGGAACGCCCTGGCTCAGTGCGCTGACCAGACCGTGGAAGCGACTGCCGATACTGCCCTCACAGCTTCCCAGAATACCCTTGATCTTCAAGGGATCACTTTCGGTGACGACGGGCAGATCATCGCCAACAGCCTCACGGATTCCTTCCCCCAGCGCCAGGTCCTTCGCTCCTTCATGAATCAGAACGAAGGGGGCCATTCCTCTATCTTGCAGATACTTGGTGCAGCGAATCATGAACGGCAGGTAGGCTTCGCTCTCTTCCCGGTTGGTCTTAGCGGTCATCTGAAAATTGGGAACGATACAGAAGCGGTGGGCCTGGGCATCGAAATGGTCGGGCAGAATCCCATCCAACAAGTTCGTGAAATCAGGGGCCATCTTGACGTTCGGCCGCTCTCCGACGACGGCCACCAGGTGCTCATAAGAAACCGGTTCCCGAGCAAAGATCAAATCAACATTATCGACTGCGATTTCTATGGCATTCTTGATCTGGTGCGAGGTAAAGGGTCCCAAGGCCTGGGGCAGCAGAATGACCTTAGTCCCCCGCTTGCGCCAACGGCGGGACGATCGGGCCAATTCAAGGGAAGAGCGAGAACCCCATTGGTCACCATAGGAAAAGCCGGCGGCGTCAATGATCACATCGATCTCCCTGTCCAGGACTACCCCATACCCTTTGCGCAGCCTGCCGGGGACCATAGCCGCCAAGCGACCCCATTGAAAACCGTAGCGCCACAGCCAAGCCTTCTGCAGAAAGCCCAACTCCGCCCGCTTGGCATAACCATCGTATGGATTCATGCCCCCACCGCTAAACGCCGGGGCCATGGCAAACATTGCGTGTGGGAACTCCTTCTGCAGGCGTCTCAAGGCAGCATGGAGCATCAGTTCCGCTCCCTTGTTCACGAACCCGGCTTTTCTAATCTCGATGATCATGCTCTCATTCCTCTACTGACGCGACGCAACAGCCCCTTGGCTTTCCCAAGCGGCCAGCGCCAGGCCCGGCGTATCCTCCGTCGCCACACCCAACCTTCCGCCGCATTCAGGAGAATGGCCCGAGATGAAAAAGCGTCCAGTCTCAGGGCATGACGCAGCCAATGCTTCTGTTCGGCGGAGGCCCTCGCCACTGGCGGAGCGAAGGGAAAGGACGGCTGGGTCCTACCCATATCCGCCCAAGCGCGCATATATCCCGCCCATTGCTCGCGTTTCGAGTGCATCCTCTGGCCTTGGATCGCTTCTTCTGCCGCAATCTCCCGTAATTCCAGCTTCCCCTGGCGGCAGGCCTCTGCAATCAGCCGGCAACCTCTTTCGGTGCGCAGCAGCACCATACTCTCACCCCGCTCACGGTCCACCCCTTCAATCCCGTGGGGATCACCCAGAGTTACATCGGCATACACGTTGAGCTTATCGAAGCACAGCCGACATCGGGCTGGGGTGAAGAAGTCCTTGATCATCATGCGCTGGGCGGCCTTGAGCACGATCTGACGGCCATCGGGGGTGTAGACCACCGGGTTGCCGGGATAGCTGTCTCTTTGCTTGTCTTTCCAGACAAGATTAGTCACCGGCCCTTGGGTCGCCTGCCCGCCCAGGTAATCAACGGCTGCCCAAGTCATGACACGCTCACAAACCAGGCCAATCTTGTAGAAAGAGAGTTTCCTATAGGCGGGGAGAACGTCTTGGAGGTTATACAGACCGTGGAACTGACAGGCCACACCTACCAGCGCCACCCGGCGAGCCCTGGCAGGCAGTTCGCGCAACGCTTTGAGCAAAGGAATGGGTGAATACTTGGACTTCTGCGCAGGCTTCAATTCCTCGGGTTGAGTGACCAGCCGCACTCCACCACGCGGCGGCACACCCTTTGCCATAATGGCCACAATCGCTGCATCCACCTGCCCGGTTGCCAGCAGATGGGCCAAGAGGGCGGTGGCCACCCCACCGCTCTGGCTGTTCGAGAAGATCTCGTGGTCGGTGGCCCGTCCGATGAGGCAGGATTGGACCTTTCCCGAAAAAGGATCAGCCGGGGCTAATTCGGAGAGGGTCTTTCCCAAGCCCGCTCCGGGACACACCGCATAACATAAGCCGCAATGGGCGCAGGCCTCGGTATCGATCACGGGAAATAGATAGCCCCCCACGGTCTCCACATACTGAACCGCCCCTGTAGTGCAAGCGGCGAAGCAAGCCCCGCAAGAGTTGCAGAGATGCTCACTGGTGACCTGGGAGACGTCGGCCCTCAACTCTGGCATCTGGATTTCTCCAGACTCATCGCTGGAAACAGCCCCACCAGAGGCCCGCTTAGGTTCCGTCGCGCTCAACTCTACCGCTCACTGGAGGAGGTAAGCGCGATCTCGCCTTTCACAATCGCTGATCCAAGCTGCGCCAAGGTGTCCTTCGCACGAAGCTGGGCCATGATTCCGTACACCAAGATACCGGTCACTATCGACCCCACGAGTTGCAGGGCATTATCCAGTACCCTTGAGATAAACAGCTGAAAGAGCAGGATGGCCATGACCATGATCATGGTCGATATGGCCGGCACCGCCAGTTCGCGAAAGTACCCAGAGAAGCTGGCTACGAGTTGGCGGTTCGCAAAGTACTGCAAGATCGAGGTCTTGTAGATCACATAGCAGGAATAGGCAATGAGGACTGCAAGCATGCCCTGAGCGGCAAACAGTAACAGCGAAACAAAGTATAGTGCATTGGTGACTACATCGATATAGAAGACCACATCAGGCTTGTTCACCGAGTACAACAGAGAGGTGGAAACGTTGGCGGTCAGAGCCAGTAGGATCACCGCAATCGAAAAGACCTGAAAGACGATTACGCTATCGACCCATTGTTCACCAAAGATTACCGGCACAAACAAGTGAGCGGTGACGGCTATCCCGGCGAATAACGGGAAGGCGCCAAAGGCGATGTAGTGACTGATGCGTTGGTAGGCCAATGACAATTTGACAGGCTGATGCTTCAGTTGAGACATGACTGGAAAGAGAACCGAAGCAAAAGAACTCGTCATCAAGCTTCTTACCCTTTCCAGCATGTTCTTTCCAAAGTGGTAGATCCCCA
>PWUG01000308.1 GCA_003562605.1 Syntrophomonadaceae bacterium
CTACATGGTTGGAGAAGCGCATCCCCTGGCAAAACTTTTTCGGGTTTGGCGGAACCCTATCCGGCAATGCCGTCGCGGTGGCCGCCATGCGCGCTGCCTTAGATAAAGTTTTAAACGAAGACAATTTTTCCCGTATGATCAGCCTGGCTGAAATAATGGAAGCAGGTATTGCCCGGATTATTAATGATTACAATCTCGACTGGTACGTTGCCCGGATTGGCTGCCGGGTTGAATTTCGCTTTACCCCCAACCCGCCGAGAAGCGGCGGTGAAGCCCTATTTACGGAAGTGGATTACAACGAGGTAGACATCATCGAAGAAGGCTTAACCGGACCGATTGAAGCGATGATTCATCTCTATTGTGCCAACCGCGGAGTCCTTCTAACCCCTATACACGAAATGGCTCTTGTCGGCCCCACTGCCACCGGGGTGGATGTTCAAAACTACATTTCAATTTTAGAAGAGGCGGTCAAAGAACTGACCGCTTAAGGAGCATAGCGACCTGCGCCGCTGTATATCAGGCGAAATTTAAGGAGGCGATCAGGTGGGAAAAAATGAATCAATTAAGTGGTTGCCAGTTTTAATGATAGGATTAATCATATTAATAAACTCAGGCTGCACCCTGGAAGATCTGGCTCCGCCGGAGCCGGCAGAATCGGAAGGAGGCCGGGAAGAAGATTTGCCCGATGGACCGACGCTTGATCAATTAGGCTGGACAAAAGAAGAGATAATCGATCAGTTTGGCCTTCCCGATGATATCGGTCCCCATGGCGGCCCGGGCGGCGAAGAGCTCTACTACGAATCGATGGCCGTTACATTTATTCTGGCCGGCGAGGAAGGCATCGTAAATAACCTCTATTTACACCCCGGGGCAGAAATGCTGGGCATCCGTCTGGGGGAAATGCACTTCGACGAGATAGAAGAAATCCTGGGGGAACCTCTATTCCGGGGCCTTAGTGAAGCTGACTATACCTACATGTTACTTTATGATGTAAGTGATAAAACCGGGGGCTTAAATGAAGTTGAACTCTTTATTTCTGCGGAAGACGAAAGAGAAATTGCCACCGGAATGGCTGTAATTTGGAAAGGATATTGGAATTAAAAAAACAGGAATTATCCAAGTAATGTAGAAAGACCAACCGCGAGCAAAGGTATTAACTTCTATAGGGGATAAGATAATGCCAGAGCCAACCGAAGATCTAATGCAGCTCTCCACCGAGGTAAAAAAAATATCAAAAGATATTGCAGGACTAAAAAGCCGGGCCAGGAAAATGGAAGACAGCCCTGAACGGCAGCAGCTGATAAAAGATATCAAAACTTTACAGTATCAGGCTTTATTTTATATTGAAAAGATGGAGAACCTGTCGAAAAATAGCAAGGAATGATTCTCCAACCCGGGAAAGGAACACTTATGAGCGGAGAAAAGATAGAATACCTGTCCAGCCTGATCAGAGAAAGCAGCAATATAGTTATATTTACCGGAGCCGGCGTAAGTACAGAATCAGGGGTGCCTGATTTCCGCAGCCCGGGTGGGATCTGGGATCGTTTTGATCCAAGTGAAATGAGCTTCCAGAAATTTATTTCTTCAGCATCGAGCCGCAGCAAGTACTGGGAATTTTACCGGGAGTGCCGGAAGGATTTTCAGAGAGCGGAGCCGAACCCGGCTCATCTGGCAATTGCCGAACTGGAAAGAAGGGGCAAACTGAACGCCGTAATTACCCAGAACATCGATGAATTGCATCAAAAAGCAGGAAACAGCCCGGAAAAAGTGCTCGAGCTGCACGGCACCATGCGTAAAATACGCTGTCTCGACTGTGAGGCGCCTTATCCCTGGGAAGAAGCGATTCGCCTCCTCGAACAGGGTGAACCGGTGGGAAACTGTTCTCAATGCGGAGGCCTGGTCAAGCCGGCTACCATTTCCTTTGGCCAGCAGCTGCCGCTTCGGACCCTGGAAGAAGCCCAGCAGCGAACCCGCAGTGCAGATCTCTTTATCAGTATCGGTTCCTCCCTGGTAGTTTACCCGGCAGCTTTTCTCCCGGAAATGGCCAAAGATGCAGGGGCTACCCTGGTTATCATTAACCGGGAACCGACACCCTTTGATGCCATCGCCGACCTGGTTATCCACGGCCAGGCCGGGCAGGTGCTGGCATCAGTTTCTTATTGAAGCAATTATTTATTTGCTATCGTGCTTTGCTTAACAACTTATGGTGCAAAATATGGATTAAAGTCAAGTATTGGAGGTGAGTTTATGTCGAAGGTGGCGAAAACCAAGGAAAATCTAAAAAAATGCCTTTGCAAGAATTGCCCCAGTTATACTTTTACCTGTAAATTGATGGGGGCGCCGGGTAACATTATCCTTTTGTTCGATACTATGGATGATGACAAGCTTCATGCTGAAACTATGTTCTGTGCATATCAAAAAAGCCAGTGCATCAATGAAGCAAAAGGCTGTGTATGCCCGAAGTGTGAAGTGGCCAAGGAGTATGAGCTCGGGAAAAATTATTTCTGTTTAGAGACCGGCGGCAAATAAGGCGTATTTTTTCAAACATCTTTATTCCCGGCACGACCTTTATAACCGTGCCGGCAAGCCTGATCGTATTTCGCATGTACAATTACCTTCATGCATTCTACGGGCTTTTTCTTTCAGTATTTGCGGAGATGGAGCCTCCTCAATTTCCTGATTCAAATCCTTCCCTGTCCAGCCAGCAGCTTTCAACATATATTTTAAGCCTCCTGCCTGTTGTGATACCTAAAATTTTTACGAATATAATTTCTCAAAACTGTGCCGGCAGGATGATCAAACAGCAGGTAGTCTTCGGAAAATGTAGAATTCTATAGCCATACAATTTCCCGTCGGAAAAATAAGAGGTGGACTGGATGGACAATATGGATATATTTCCCTTTTTGAAAGATAGTGCAGAGGAATCGGATACCCTTCTGGCCCAAACACTAAAGCGGTGGGCCGATAGGTCGGTCATTTCAAAACGACTGGAATTTCGCGAAGATTACGAAAAACTTTTAAAACCGGCGATGCAGAAGCTTTTTATCGATGTGGAGCTGCAGAAAATGATCTGGTCCGAACAGTGCGGCGGCAGCGGCCTAAACAGTCCGGAAGTAGCGCGGACGCTGGCCCTGGCCCTGGAGCAGGTTGGCCGGGCCGATACCGGAATCGGTTACCTGTGCTCGGTTACTTTCGCCCTCTGCAGCAGTTTTAATTTTGACTGCGACTTAAACGATGAGCTCTGCCTGCGTATGGCACCTCTTTTCTGCGAGGCGGATGACCCGGTTATCGGCTCGCTGGTTCTAACGGATTTCGCTCATGAAGAGTCATCGGCAACAGTCCCGCTCTTCAGGGGCAAACGGCTGCCTGCAAAGGCCCGCCGCGAGGGCGACAGCTGGGTGGTCAGCGGAGAGAAAATGCGCCCGCTGAACTCGGGCTGTGATGCCGGGCTTTTCGGGGTGTTCTGTGCCCTCGAAAATGAAGAGGAACCCGGCTTGATCCTGATCCCCGGGGACAGTCCCGGCCTGAGACGGGGGGAACCGATCTTGAAAACCGGTCTCGCGGCCAGCATTAACGCCGAAATCACTCTAACCGGTGTTTCCGTTCCGGCCGGCAACCTGGTTTTCCGCGGTGAAGAACCCCTGCGCCGGATGCTTTCCTGGCTCTACCTGAATATAGCAGCGGTAAGCGTCGGAGGCCTCTTTGCCGCTTTTGAAATAATCAGGGAATGGGGCGATACACGGGTTATCAAGGGCAAAGGCAACCTCTTTAAGGAAAACCCGCTGACAGCCTCGCTGATGGCTGAAATCGGCCATGAAATACTGCTGAACCGGCTGCTTCTCCACCAGCTTGCCGGGATGCTTTCCAAACCGGATATATACCGCCAGGCAGAAGAAGGGCAGCTCTTTATCTCAGCATTAAGCGTGGTTTCGCACGTCACCCAAACTGCCGAAAAGGCGATTAACCAGATCATGGAGCTGATGGGTTCGGCAGGTTATGCCACGGAATGGAACCTGGAACGCTACTGGCGCGATATTAAAACTATGCAGATTCATCTCGGCAGCTGGGAGCTGAACAAGATGGAAATGGCCCGCTATTTTTTCCGGTCCCAAAGCCTGTAAGGAAAAGGAGGTCCGGTCGATGCGAAAGATCGACGATTTTACCCGCCCTAAAGAATACCTCTCCCCGATCGATGACTATTTCGGCAAAATCGTGCGGCAGTGGGCGGAAAAAGAGGTTATCCCTCACCGGCGCCGATACGATGAAGACTGGCAAGAGCACCGCCTGATCGAACCGGCTTTTGACCGGCTGATGGGCGGACTGGGCCTGCAGCGCGTTCTTTTTCCCGAAGATTTAGGCGGCTGGGGCCTGGGTCATTCGCACTATACCGCTTCAGCCAGCTTCCGCCTGATGGAAGAGGTGGCCCGCGCCGATTCAGGTATCGGCGTTGCTTTCGGGGTTACTTTCTGGCCGCTGATCATGATCTGTAACGAGCCTCATCTCAACCGCCGCCTCTGTGAAGAATTTGCCCCGCTCTTCTGCAAAACCGATAAAGCTGTTTTTGCCGCCAATGCCATGACCGAACCCCAGGGCGGCGCCGATATTGAAAATATGGA
>PWUG01000259.1 GCA_003562605.1 Syntrophomonadaceae bacterium
GCTGGGTGGGTGGCAAAAAGACAGCCGACGAAGAGCGACGGGAAGAGCTTGAAAGGGAAGAGAAACGTTCATGCGATGATGAAGACGTTATTTGCGATGAAGAAACCGGACTTAGTGATTTTTAAGTCTTGGCATCTCATATATTAAAATATTTGTTACAACTTGACTGCACCGGTTTCCAATGGCCCCAGTGCATAAAGAAAGGTTGATTCGTTATCGATTTCTGCCTGGCGAAAGGAGTTTAATAATGAAAAACCATCATGATGTTGTTATTGTTGCCGCTGCACGGACGCCTTTTGGAAAGTTTGGCGGCGCCATGAAAGATTTAAGCAGCCTGGAATTGGGCGTAATGGCGATCAAAGAGGTCCTTAACAGGTTGGACCGGGGTACTGACCTGGTTGATGAACTGTACTACGGCACCTGCGTGCTGCCGGAAAATGCCCTGGAAACAAATGTACTGGGCCGCCAGGCTTTGTTGAAGGCAGGTTTGCCTCCCGAGGTGATATCATTGACTATAGATCGGGCCTGCTGTTCTTCGATGACCGCTGTGCACCTGGGTTACCGTTCGATCAAGAGCGGCGAGGCAGACGTAGTGGTGGCGGTGGGTTCGGAAAATATGAGCCGCGCTCCTTTTCTGGCTCCGGCAGTGCGCTGGGGACAGCGCCTGGGATCAGCCCAGCTAATTGATCCTCTTTATGCCCTGGGTTACCCGGAATGGAACCCGGTTTCCGTGGATGCCGGGGAGGTAGCTCTTGAGTACGGTGTAAGCCGCGAAGAGCAGGACAGGTGGGCCTTGCAGAGCCAGCAGCGCTATGCACGGGCTTTTGAGAAAGGTAAATTTACTGAAGAGATTTTTCCCGTGGAAGTGCCAGGGAGGAAGGGGCCTTTAACCGTGGAGCATGATGAGCAGCCCCGGCCGGATGTTACCCTGGATCAGTTGGCTAAATTACCGACGATTTATGGCAGTTCAACTATTACCGCCGGTAATGCACCGGGCATGAACACAGGCGCGGCGGCCCTGGTAATGATGTCCCGGGCCAGGGCTGAAGAACTGGAGGTTGAGATCCTGGCTGTGGTGAGGGGGATAGCCAGTGTCGCCCTGGATCCCCATCTTATAGCAGCTATCCCGGCTCCAACTGTTGAAAAAGTTTTGGAGCGCTCCGGTGGTATTACCCTGGACCAGGTTGATTTGATCGAGATAAACGAGGCTTTTGCCGCCATGCCCCTGGTCAGCAGCAAAATTATGGCCGGAGATAATACCGATAAGCGGGAAAAGCTGCATGAGAAAATTAATGTCAACGGTGGCGCTATCGCTATCGGGCATCCGTTAGGAGCGAGCGGCGCTCGCATTACCATGACCCTGCTCTATGAGCTGCGGCGCATGGGCGGAGGGTGCGGGGTTGCAGCTATTTGCGGCGGTCTGGCCCAGGGTGACTCGGTGCTGCTGGAAGTGTAAAACTATGCTTAAGGTTGAATCAATCTCTCTTTCCCATACCGACCTTATTGAGCTCTTTTATGTCTAAAGGGTTTCTGTTGAGTTTTGTTCCAGAACTCGCTTTTTATCAGTAGCAGGTCTCTTTTTCTGCTATAAGCGAAACTTTACTTCCCCGTCAAATGGCTGGTGGAAATAAAGGGGGCCGGCCAATAAAGCCTGGTTTTTCTGGATTTGAGACATATTATCGAGGGCATAATCGATCCAACCGGTGTTGGCCGTGGGAATTGGAGCCATTTCCCGCCTGGGGTAAGGTATTTCTATAATAGGGGTATTTTGCGGCAGATTGGCAAGGCTGCGCAATTTTGAAAGCGCTGTTTCCAGACCGCCCAGTTTATCGACAAGGCCGTGTTCTAAAGCCTGTTCACCTGTCCAGACCCTCCCGCTGCCTACCCGGTCTACAGCCTCGGGACTCATGGTTCGGCTTTCGCCGACACGCTTGATAAATAGATCATAGATTTGGCCTATAAATTCCCGGGCCTTTTCTCTTTCTTGTTCTGTAAATGGCTCTTCGGGTGAAGCAAAAAGGTCCTTCTGGCCGCGCCTTATAGTTTCCCGGTTTAGCAGGAGCCTCTCCAGAAGACGGGAATTTACAATTTTAGCTGCAATTACACCGATGGACCCGGTAATCGTAGCTGGCTGGGCTACGATATAGGAAGCGGGGGTGGCTATATAATAGCCCCCGGAACCTGCGATCGAGCCCATCATGGCAACCAGAGGTTTTTGGGCGGCAATCTTTTGCAGGATCGAGGTCATTGCTTCCGATGATGCTGCAGACCCGCCCCCGGAATCGATATAGAGTAAAACTGCCCGGGCCCTTTTATCTCTAAGGACCTGGCGGGCCTGCTGGACAAAGGTAAGATCCCCGGTCTGTTCATTAAATAAAAAGGGAATGGGCAGGGGAGGCCGTGCGGGCGGCCGCCTGCTTTTACCGTCAACAATGTTGCCCATCACCCTGAGGATGGCAATGTATTTTCCTGGTGGAGGAGGCAGGGGCCGGGGGAAAGTTTTTCTGCATTCATCCCAATTGGCCAGGCGCATGGATTTTCCTTTAACTTTTAGAAATTCGGGTAGATCTTCGGCGTTGACCACACCGTCAACAGCGCCGGTGCTTACTGCTTTTTCACCGAAGAGGGGAGTTTCTTTGATCAGGGCATGGACCTTATCTTCTTCCAGCTCGCGGTCCCGGGCTATGTCCCGGATAAATTGTTGATAATGAGAGTCCATCAGCCAACCGGTCATTTCACGGACTTCCCCGGACATATCAGATCGGATAAACTCATCCAGCGCTGATTTGTAGGGGCTTACCCGGACGACATCGAACTCTATACCGCACCAGTCAAGAGTATTTTTCATGTACAACTGGCGGTTGGCAAAACCGAGGGTATAGATCACACCGCCTTTTTGGAGCAGAATATGATTTCCTGCCGTTGCCAGGTAATAACTATAGTTATCGTAACCTGTTGCCCAGATGATAACTTCTTTACCCTTGTCTTGAAGATCTTTGATAATTTGTCTCAGGGACTGGACACGAGACATGGGAAGCGACAGGTTGCCAAGGTGTAGAATAATGCCTTTGACCCGGGAGTTTTCGGCTACCATCCTGAATTCTTTTTCCAGCTCCAGAAGGCTTTTAATTCTGGGTCTCATTAACTGCTGTAAAATCCCTTCCGGTGGTTGGGGCAAGTCAGGATATGAGCCATGCAGGGTGAAGATTACATAGTCAGGCGGGCGGAGTCCTTTTTTCATGAGATTGCCAGTTAAAATAAATATTGATCGCAGAAAATATATAATGTAGGAGATTAGCAAATCATCTACCCCT
Organism: Syntrophomonadaceae bacterium; assembly: GCA_003562605.1. The sequence continues at coordinate 3,315 of PWUG01000259.1, forward strand.
TTCATAGCTTTTACTTCGTGGATTTGACTTAAACATTACCCGATACATACAAGAACCCGAATCGAGGCTGGACGTTTTTTCCCGGTCAATCTAAGGTTTTATCAATATTGTTGAAGTTTCTTTGATCGATGCGAAGGGCTTACATGTTAAATCAAATTAATCCAACTTTTTTAGCAGGAAGATAAACCGCAGGGTGTCTATTAAAGATTCTACCCCTTCAAAACCTGATTGCAAGCCCAGGTCTTCAACTGAGAAGTTTAGCTCTACCGGCATATTGATTGGAATATCCTGATTTATGTAAACAATTTTACCCGGGTCTTTAAAAGCGGAAGGATCAATATTGATCGTGGTGTCAATAGGTATCTCTTCCTCAACCGGGATATCCAGGTCTAAAGGTAAATCGACAATAACTCTTCCCAAAAGCGGTATATCAACGGGCAGGCTTACTGTTTGATTGATGCGAAAAGAAGTATTAATGGGTACGGTAGTATTGATTGGTATTTGTTCGGGAATTAATTGGTTTATATCAACAAGTTCATCAATCGGAATTGAAAGTTCAACCGGAATTGTTTCGTCCAGCTGGATCTTAATGTAGATGCCGTCCTGATAAATTATTTGCAAATCATCATTTATTTGGCGGGTGTGATTATCCACTCTGCTGCGGGCCAGGAAATATATTATCCCCGTAAAAATAATCAAAAAAATCAGAAGAAATTGTGATATTTTCACGAACAGAGAATAAATTTTGGGCCAGTCCGGTTTATATTTTTCCATACCTTTATAGTAGTATAATTCTGCCTATTATACAAATATTTCTGATCACATAACTTTTTAAGATTAAAGGTAGCATTTAATAACAGAACCATATATTATTGAGAATGTTGGATTGATCTAATTCGGGATGGTGATACAGAAGTGGCAAAACAATTCGCGGTTGTTACCGGCGCTACCAGCGGTATTGGCCTTGAAACGGCAAAAGGTTTAGCTCTTGGAGATTATCACGTCGTTATGGCCTGCCGTAATATGGAGAAGGCGTCTGCCCTGGCTATGGAAATCAGCGAGCAGAGCGGTAACAGTAATATTGAAGCTTTGACTGTGGATATGGCTTCACTGCAGTCAATTAGGGATTTTGCAGAGAGATTTATGACCAAGTATGATCAACTTGATGTTTTAATTAATAACGCCGGGGTTTTCTGCGACAGGTTTGAAAAAACCGAAGATGGTTTTGAAATGACGATGGGCGTAAATTATTTAGGGTCTTTTTTGTTGACAAGGCTTCTTTTA
>PWUG01000384.1 GCA_003562605.1 Syntrophomonadaceae bacterium
TGCTGAGATACAGATTCAGCCCAAATGTGGGGAATGGGTTATTCAAGGCCCATTCCCCATTAAAGATGCTAGATAGGTTTCTAATACTCAAGAATTCCCACGGTTAAAAATAAACTTATAAGAAGGTACTCGAAAAGTAGTTGGAAATTCAGTTGGGCAGAAAAATTAAGCTATATGCCGGTTTAAGCTAGAGTAATCCTCAGTGTTCTTAGAAATAACCATAGTGTTATGAGAGGATTAGCCCATTAAAAGGGTATAGTAAATAAGCTTGGAAAAAGGCTGAAATAAAAATTGATATTGCTGAAGCGATTATGCTACTGACTTTATGAGAATGTCAGCAAACTTGAATCTTGTATGCTTAACCCAGGCATCAAGATGAATATTAACTACTGAAAAACTCGCTAAGGTAGTCCTTACCATGGCACTTCTGGGATCGTACTCTTCGATGCCGTAATCTTCGAAAATGCGCTTGTTTGAACGCTCCACTGATGTTCTGGTTTTAAACTTATCTTTGAAAGTCCGCGTATCTGGGGTACGGGAGGAAACATCCTGGGATCGTAGGCGGGCTTAATGTAAATTGTCCTTCCGTGTTGAGACTCAGACCATTTACACTTAGAGGGAGGTTCAAGTCCTTTGGCTGAAAACGGGCAACGGTATTTAAGGCGGTAAGGCTCACAGCGGCCCCAGTACACATAGGCAACCCATCCTTTGCAGACAGGGCGTCCTTTAGCATCGAAATGGTAATAAATGTATCCCAATCGATTTTGGGGCGATTTCGAAAAAGTCAAGCACGAATATATCCCTTAGTTGCGGAAATATGCTTGTATACTCTTTAAAGCTCTTAATGACTAGCGTTATCGCTTATTATTGCCATGTGAAGTTGTCGGAAAAATGGAGGTGAAACAAAAATTCTCCATGCCCAAAAGCAGCATGAAGATGGAAGTTAGAGTTTCCGAATAGCTACCTTGACAGATAGGAGGTGAAATTACATGCGAGAAACAAACCTGGAGCTACAGAAAAGATATAACAAGCTTTGGCATCAATTTGTTGCCGGGGAAATAATTACTGATTTTCCAAATCAGTTAATACTAGATTCGTGGCAACGATGCCGTAGTATGAATGTAGATCCTGCACAGAAAATAGCACGCGAAGTTCTAAGCAAAGAATCCCTCAATAGTTTACGCGAAAGAAATAGTCTTTTTTTAGAGGTTAGCATGCCTATACTGGAAAATATTTATGGATTTGTAGCTGGTTCCGGTTTTACCGTAGCATTAAGCGATAGTGACGGTTATCTTATGGAAGTTTTCGGAGACGATAACATTCGTGACTCAGCACAGCGGGGGAGATGGATGCCCGGTGCGTCCTGGAGTGAATTAAGCGCGGGGACCAATGTGGTAGGTACCCCCCTCTATCTCGATCAGCCCATTTCATTAGCTGGATATGAACACTATTGCCGTTGTTCTCATAAATGGGTTGGTGCCGGGGCTCCCATCCATAATTCAGACGGAAAAATATTCGGCGTGGTGGCCCTGGCCGGGATAATCGAGGAAGCCCATGCTCATACTTTAGGAATGGTAATAGCGGCAGCAAATGCTATTGAAATACAATTAGCCATGAAAAAAGCTTGGGATGAAGCAGAATTGGCTAATCAGCATAAGAACGTTATCGTAAATTCTATTTTAGATGGACTTCTTGTAACTGATGGTGATGGGAAAATAACTCTAATCAACCAAAGAGCCCAGGAAATATTACGTTCTCCAGGCAATAAGCTGCTGGGAGTTCATATCAAAGATCTCTTTAGCGAAACATTAATGAGCTATCTGGGAAAAAAGCAAAGTCAGGTTATTAATATACAAGACGATATTACTATCAACAACGAAAAAATCAAATGTACAGTAACTTGCCGGCATATAATGACAAATCGTAATTATAACCGGTTAGTAATCGTGATAAATGAAATTGCCCGTGTTAAAAAACTGGTAGATAAAATGATAACCCATAATGCCCGGCATACTTTTGCAGATATTATCGGAAATGATTATAGATTTTGCGAAACGCTGGGTTTGGCCAAAACGGTGGCCCCCAAAGAATGTAATGTCTTGTTACTAGGAGAAAGTGGAACAGGTAAGGATATGTTTGCCCATGCGATTCATAATGCCAGTACTCGCCGGTTAGGCCCATTTGTGGCTATCAATTGTGGGGCCATACCAAAGGAGCTCATTGGCAGTGAGCTGTTTGGTTATTCTGGCGGCGCATTTACTGGGGCTTCCAAGGGCGGAAAAATGGGTAAATTCGAGTTGGCAGAGGGTGGGACCTTATTCTTAGATGAGATTGGCGAGATGCCTGCCGAACAACAGAGAACTCTTCTCCGTGTATTGGAAGATAGAAATATTTCCCGTTTAGGCAGCCAAAGATTAATACCTGTAGATGTACGGATAATTGCGGCAACCAATAAGGACTTGGGAAACGAAGTAAGAAACGGAACTTTCAGGCAGGATTTGTTTTATCGTCTCAATGTTTTTAGCATAACAATGATTCCATTGCGCGAACGTAAAAGCGATATCAAACCGCTGGTGAAAGCTTTCTTGTCTGAAAGTTGTCAAAAAATGGGCGGGAATTTAATTAACATTCCGGAAGATGTTTGGGAGTTATTGCATAATTATGATTGGCCGGGTAACATCCGAGAATTAAATAATGTTCTTGAAAGAGCACTCATTCTATCCGATGGCAAGAACATTTCCTGCCAGCTATTTAACCTTCCCAGTAAATCAAATCTTAGTATTCAAGAACATCCCTCAAATCCAATAAGAAGAAATCTCCAACAATATGAAGCGGATTTGCTCAAAAATCTATTAAAAAGAAACGAGTGGAATATTAGTAAAGCAAGCCTGGAATTAGGTGTTTCCAGGACAACAGTGTATCGAAAAATGGGTTTGCATGGGATTAAAGTACCTGCGCAATATCGACATATTTGAAGAATATTTCCGGAAAGTATATGAAACATCCTAATTCAATCTGATGTATAAAGAGAACAACACTGTCAAATGTATGTTACAGCTTAATTAATCCTGCATTTCGCGAATTAAATAACCTAAAATGTTATTATATAACATAAATGGAAGCCATCTATCTGGACAACTAACCTAAGGCAAGATTTACTTGTTGGCTCTTTCTCAAATACGATGATGCTATCCGGTGAGTTCACTTATTTAAAAAACATTATAGGCATTTATGAGCTCAATATCAGCGCGTCCACCTGCCCTACGATGCTTCATTTTAATTCTGCTATTAGCCCTTCTAATGGTCCATTGCTAATGTTTTTATATATCAAGCTATTTTTCACAGCCGCATAATTATCAAGCAGCCCCTTTGCATATTGTGCCAGTTATGTCAAAGACCGTACCATCATCATAGCTCCTATACCCGTAAAACACCGCACCTTTTGGACCCTTTTTCCATCCAAAGGGTCTACTGTATAAACTGCAGTACATCCCATGCCCTTTTGCCATGCTTCATTATCCTCTTTGCCCGGGTCCTGGACGTTGTCAGGGAAGCGGCCATCATGGGCATCTGTCATAACCTTTATACTATGGAAGAACTAGCTGAGTTCTTGGAGGTGGACCCCACCACCATCGCCCGCTGCTGGAAGATATTTCGTGCCAAAGCCGGCGCCATGCTGGAGGCTTTAAGCAAGAAACTTACTCAGTCTTCGCAGCTGACCCACTGGGCCGGCGGCAAATATTCAGGTTGGTAAGCGGGATCGAGCATGAATATGGTTTCGGCAAACACAAAAAAGTGCTGACCATTCACGTCGTGACCTACGATGAAAACTGGGAAGAGATAGACAGAAAGGGGCAAGTAATGGAAAAAGCCGCCCGTCACGCCTGGATTTCCAGCGAGCCGCTCAATCGCAAAAATGTCCATGAGCACTGCAGTCTGGCGGCCCGGAAACGCTGGTTGCACGAGAACAACATTTTAAAGGAGAAGCATCAGGGTTACCACTATGAACACATTTTTGCCTATGACTTTGATGCGATGCGGGGTTATCACTACCTCATGCATATTGGTAGCATGCTAAATGAAATGGCGCTTCATTCTATTACCCTGGCAGAACAGGTCAAAGCAGTCGGCATCCAGGCGTTCCTCAATAATTTCGCGCTGTTATGATCCACAGGAGCGAGATACAAATCGGCTTCGCAGGTTGTCAGAATCTCCGGGTCAGCTGCGACTGGTGCAAGAAGAAAACTGGCGAACTAACTGGCCAGCAGCATAACAGCCAACCTTATGAGGTAGATTCCTGCCCGCGCTACACTACCCGACTGCCCAAAAGCAGGCGCCTGGCAGCCATATCGCGCAAACAAGAGTACAAGGACAAAACAAAGAGTCTTTAGAAAAATATCGATAGGTGATTCGTGCAAAAAAAGCCAATTTCAAACCTCGAAGAGTTTTAAAGAATTTCATGCGTCAGCTCTGCGCTGCTGCAAAAGATATTGGCAGAGTGTGCCGTAAAACCATCGCTTGACCTCGGGATTTGCGGTGACAGCCGCAAGCGCCCGTTATTAGCTGATGGAGCTCCCCTCGAAACAGACGCCAA
>PWUG01000035.1 GCA_003562605.1 Syntrophomonadaceae bacterium
CAGTGGATCCGGTTAACGGTGATCCTTCCCGTATTTTTATCGAAGGTAGCTGGGGTCTCGGGGAAAGCCTGGTAAGCGGGCAGGTCACTCCTGACAAGTATGTTCTAGATAAAGTTACTCTTGAGATTAAGCAAAAAACTATATGTGACAAAGCCATTGAACTTGTCCGTAACCCACAGGGAAATGTGATCGCCCAGGATGTTCCGCCAGAAAAGCGCCAAGTGGCCTGTCTCAGTGATCAGGAAATCCTGGAGCTGGCCCGGATCGGTAAGCATATCGAAAAACATTATGGTGTTGCCCAGGATATTGAATGGGCTATTGATGAAGACCTGATCTTCCCCCATAATATTATCATCCTGCAAACCCGCCAGGAATCGATCTGGACCAAAAGAACAAGGGAACCGATAGCTTCTGCTGGCAAAGGCAACCCCACGGAATTTATCGCCCGTGGTTTAATGCAAGGCATTAAATTACAGTAAAAAAAGACTTAAACGGTTCGCGGGGGATAACCCCGCGGACCGTTTAGTTAATATTCACCCTTCAATAATTTCCCCACTTTATCCCTAACAAATGGCACCAGGTATGGATTAATGATCGGTGTTGTTTTTCTCCATTCTTTCCAACCACCACATAACGGGCCGTAAAGGTCACCACAACCTCTTTCGTAGAACAACGAATGACCCGGGTTGATCCGGGAAGCAAGATCATCAATGACGGCCATAAGCGCATCCCTTTCATTTTCTTCCAGCATCTGAAATATGATGACAACCCGCGGATCGCTTTTATCACTGGTGCCTATTCGCCCCCGGATTACTTCTATCCCCAGCTTAGCTTCTTCATTTTCTTCTTCAAAAAGGCATAATAGTTCCAAACATTGATCCAGATTATCTAAAACCACTACTACTTTCCAGCAGTGCAGGGGGTTATCCAAAACAAGTTCCGACGGTTCATTCATAAGCTGAGCATAGAGCTCTTCCAGGCAGGGAAGGCAGCGAACATAGATATTCCTTTTTGTTTCCGCCAGATGGGGGTGGTTTTCAAAGCTCATCCAATAACCTTTGTTTACATCACGCCTGCTGCCTGCAAATATTTGCATGTAATCACAGCTCCCCTATTCTGGCGGGCAGGTCTTTTAGCTTTTCCAGGACCAGGTCCGGTTTTTCCGGCATGAGGGTTTCTGCACTATTCTGCCCGCCCAGCACCACGGCAATTTTTACTCCGGCATTGCGGGCAGCGTAAAGATCAGACAAGCTGTCGCCAATATGCAGTGTTTCATCCTTATGAACCCCGGCCCAGGCCATGGCTGTAAAAATTCCTTCGGGATGAGGTTTTAAAACCGCCACATCATTGCGGGTTAAAATAATTCCGAAAACATTTTCCAAGCCCTGTGCCTTGAAAAATTTGTCAACTCCTTTGCGGCCGATATTCGATACCAGGGCCAGCTTATACTGCCTTAAGGCTTTCATGGTTGCTGCAAATTCTTCGCATAATTCCCAGCGCGATGATGCATCAATGTCATAGCGGTCATATATTTCGTCTACCAGGCAGAGTAGCGAACCATTCTCGTAACCCCATTGTTCTTCCATTTTCACAACCAGGTTATATAAAGCAGCGTAATCCATACCTTCGAAAGAAGCCGATATTTTATGCCCGCGCAGTAAAGCGGTCGTTTCTGCCACGGCATCGTCCAAAGCCCATTGAAAATCGACCAGTGTTCCTTCCCAGTCCAGGGTCAGTAGTTTCATGTGCCAGTCCTCCCGTCACTTTTTAGTTGCGATATGCTACTTAATAATATTGGGCAGTTTTATCGTATGATCTATAATTGCATCGGCGCCTTCCTTGCTAAGGGATTGTACTGATCCTGTTCCTGTTAACACTCCCACAGTAAACAATCCCGCCGATCTTCCCGCCGCTATATCACAGGGAGAGTCACCTACATAAAGGCATTGTTCCGCTTTTTCGGAAAGTTGATGAAGGCAGAGTTGAATCGGCTCCGGATGCGGCTTCTGTCTCTCAGTGTCATTACTGGTTATCACTGCAGAGAAAAGCTCATCCGGTTCCAGGCCTTCTCTTTTAAAAAGATCCATTTTATTTTTGTAAAAGGAGGAAGTAACTATGCCAAGCTTTATATCCTTGCGCCATAATTTAAATAGCAGGTTTCCGATACCTGCAAACAACTTTACTTCCTGTTCATAACGCTGCTCAAAAATATTTTCAAAAACATCGATAACCCTGGTTTTTACATTTTCTTGCCCCCCCATGCTCATTTTCTTCCCGGAAATTATTTCCCAGACTTCCCAGAAGCCCAGGCCCTGCCCCATATATTGCAGGAACAACTCTTTAGACGGGGGTTCCGCTCCAAGCTGCCGGCAACCGTCGTAAAGCATTGCGTAATATAGATGAATCGAATCGATTAGCGTTCCATCCAAATCGAAAATAATGGCCTTGGGTTTTAAAGTTATGGGCGGTGGGCAAAGAGACAATTCCAAGCGGGAACCATTATTTACACCTGGTATGTTCTTTAAAAAAACAGGGGCAATTACTTCAATAATATCGGTGTAATAATTATTAACCATGGGATAGAGAACAGCGGCATTTACATCGCCGACATTGAGCGACAATAACCGGGCTTCGCAGAAATCTTTAGCTTCCGCCGGAGGGATAATCCTCTGCCCCAGACTCATCGCCTTCTCCCGGATCAGGGCAAAAACATCTTTTTCCACTTTCAGATTTAAAGTGCCCGGGTAAGGTTCGAAGCCGGTTATCTTTTGGCATTGTTCCTTGACCCAATCAATGATCATAAAACCCCGGGCTTCTCCTTTACCACCTAAAACCTCGCCCTGGAAGATGACCTCCCGGGAATGATACATGGCTACTATCCCCCCCCTTTTATTCTTTAGCTTCCTGCCTGTAATAATGCAGCATGCTCTCAAGAGCGCCCATGGCATTAGCTTCAATTATTTTAATCATATCTTCGTTAATTTGCTCAATATGGATTCCAGCGGTAAGAACCGTTACTCTATTCAGGCTGGAAGCAATCTTACCGGCCATGGTCCTAGCTAACTCATCTTCTTTATGAGCGGTTAAAGTAAATATTGATACTGAAGAACTGACCTTTTGCGCATCAGCCAAGCTCGGCCGGGGAATGGCAACCGCAATTGCACCCACGTGCGGCTTCTGACCGCCTTCCACTGCTACCAGCAAATCGGGTCCGATTTCCAAACAATTAATGCATACATGACAAGAGTCGCTGCCTTTAGAAAAAGTAATCATTTCCTTCATCAAATTGCTCATCCCCCAAAAAGTATCAGGTATCACCCATTCCACCAAACTAATCTTATCCAATACCAACCAGGATCAACAGCCAGGGCTTCAAGGACCAGGGGTGATTCAGGCAATGTATTATTCGCTATTTATCCCTGTATTTCCTTGTATGCCGTCCGAACGCCTTTTGCAAGACAGGGAAACGCAAGACAGGGGAATACAGTCTGCCGTTTCATCTGTCTTTTTTTTCTTGCCTGGGGGGGGAAATACTGGAAAATATTACATAATGCTAAGAGGCCTGACTAAAAGAAACATTTTTTGGATGACGAAATAAACACAAATTTTAAAAAGTTAAGCCGTATGTGGGGGATTGGAAAAGCAATTATTAATAAAATAGACAGACAAGACAAGTGAAACGTCCCCCCACTTTGAGACAAGTGAAACGTCCCCCCACTTTGTGTTCCATTTGATCGAGCAGTGTTAAGTGCTCAATTAGTGGCAGGAAACTCTTTTCCCTTTGAATTCTTCAGCATTAGATTCAGCTAGATTATAAAGAAAGCGCTGAAACCAGTTTTTCCCGATATATTTTTCCGGATCACGACGAAACTGCTCGCGGCAATGATCACAGCAAAACCGATATGTTTTTCCCTTAAATGTTTCTGTCGATTCTACTTGTTCTTCCGATAAAACATTCTTGCATACAGGATCGAGATACATGGTTAGTCCTCCCTTCCTTACCCTCTCAATAATCATGCTACAGGATAACTATGAAGATCCTGTGAACTACTTTTAAAGATTTAATGAAACATCTTGAAGCAAACACCCCTCACACTGCCTCTATATCGGAGCCCTGCTGCTGCCGGCCGGAAAGGTGGGGCTTGGAGACCTCGCGGATCCGGGAAACCATAAAAGCATATAAGGCAGAAGACCCTCGCGATCAATTATTTGACTGCCACGCATGTCGCCACTAAATGCAGGGCCCTACCTGTTTTAACTAGTAACTGGATTCCTCATATAATATGCTATAAAAAGGATTTTTTGATTTGACATGGAATTGAGTTTTATATCCAGTCTGAAATAAGTTAGTAAGTTATTGGCCAGGCCACTAACTTTAATACTGCTCAAAAGAAAGGGGATGATGGCTTTGAAGACAGCCGGCATAATTTTAATTAAGATTATACTTATTGGGATACTTTTAACTACCGGCTGTGGAGAGGAACGAATTGAAGAAACAACAACAACTATGAAACTTGGGACCGCAACATATGTCGGTCAGGTTAAAGATGATAAGCCCCATGGACATGG
>PWUG01000321.1 GCA_003562605.1 Syntrophomonadaceae bacterium
GTTATTCACTTTACCACCCCAACAGGTAGAATAAATATATTAGCGGCATAATTGTAAAAGCAGCTGATATAGGCACTGTCAGGGTATCAATGCCCCGCTTCGAGATCAGTTCAATGAAGCCGCACAGCGGAGCAACCATGATGGCTATTATCAGGCTCACATACCAGGACTGGCCGCCATAGGTAATGAGGGTGAAAAAAATGCCCAGGGCGGCAAAAACAGCCATGGCAAATGTACCCTCGAAGGTTTTATTCTTATCGATCAGGAAATGAATAATGCGGCGGCGGCCAAAAGCTTTGCCGATCAAGGCCGCTGCGGCATCCCCTAAACCCCAGGCCATAATGGCAACAGCGATAACATAGCGCCAATCAACCCCGAGAATCCCCCAGAAAATGGTAATTAGGAGGGCAAACGAAAGCTGAACATAAATTAGCTGTCTTCTAAGTTCCCCGCCTTTTTGGGTCCTGTCGACAAAAGTTTTTCTATACCAGGCTGTTTTTTCGATCAGCATTAAAACGGGGTAACCCAGAATTACCAGCGTAAAGGCAGCGCCAATTGCGATATACCAGGCGCTGAAAAGCTCAAGGAGCAGGAATATTGAAAGGCTATAGACTACATGCTGGATTTTTCTAACCAACTCTGTCGGCACGCCCAGCTTTACTTTTAACACCGTTGGCAGCAGGGCGGTGAACACCAGGTAATAGGTGATCAGGATCCCGGTTCCAATCAAATTATTTATTATCATTTTGCCTCCCCTGATTTTTCATCCTGCAGCGGGCCTGGGAAATATTTTCAGAAACCATTGCAAAGAGGTTAATAAAAAAGGCGGCTTCTTCTTCTGATATCCCCTGCGCCGCAGTTGAATAGACTTCATTGTAGACAGATTCAATATTTGCCCGGATTTCCATCGCTTTTACGGTCAGCATGATCCTGCTGGCCCTTTTATCAGTTGTATCTTTATTTCTTTTTACGTAACCTTTTCTCTCCAGCAATTTTAAAGCCCGTGAAACAGCGGGTTTGCTGATATCTAAGTCTTCCACGAGATTATCCTGCCGCACCTCTTCTTCGCGGGTAAACAGGTGCAGTAAGATATTTCCTTCAGAACTGCCAAGGCCCAGGGGCTTCAAGCCTTCATTTACCATCTGCCTGGTAGTTCGGATTACATTATTGGCGTAAGACCAGACATCTTTAATTCCTGTTTCGGGCAAATCTACCCCACCTTTAGTTAACATGTTAACGATTATAACCGATAATTAGTTAACATGCAAACTAATTTTCAAATATATATAAAGCAGCGGTTCAGTGACCCCCCGTTGATAAAAGTCAAGAATAACGCCATCGCTGAAAGGGAAAAGGCCCTGTGAAGTCGAAAAAATATTTTAAAGCGAAAAAATATTTCTTGAGAGGAGTTTTAGATGCAAAATAAAGTGGCCTTATTGTTGTTGTCAATAAGCATGCTTCTTTTTAGCGGCTGCTTAGAACAGGATGCAGCAGAGCCGGCGCCTGATGATTTGTATAGGGAAGCTGCTGTTGCGATGTCAGAGTCTAATTCATGTCTTTATCAAGCTAACGTAGTTTGGAGTGACGGCGATCTTATAGTTCAGAAAAATGTAAAGGGAAAAGCAACCCTGACGCCGACTGCCTATCAAAAAGAGACAAAGACCCAGGTTGATAGTATTACTTTTGGATTATCTATGGCGTCATCGGAAGGCGGAAAATACCTTGTAGATGGAATCGTCTACACTGAATTAGCTGAAACCACCTGGGTGATAACAGAAGAAAATGATCACCGCAACTATTTACTGCCGGATGAAGATCCCTTTGGACATATTTTATTTTTAAAAGGAAGCAGTCTGAAAGATGCACAAACTTCTAGAAGCGATGAAAGTTATATATTGCATTTTAATGAAAACAGCCCTGAGCTTAATGAAATGCTTGAAGAAAAACTGGAAGAATGGCTTTATGCCATTTACTTTGAGTATATTTTTTATGACGGTGATGCGCTTGGCAGCCTGGTAGTTAGCGAAGCTGAATATGAATTGGTAGTTGATAGCGATACCTACTTGCCACAGTCCGTCGGCTTATCGTTTAAGGCCGATTTTCAGCTTGGAGGCAACCAGGAACAACTTGAATACAATGCTTTCTTCAACTTCTTAGAGTATGGCATTATAGAAAACATTTCTGTTCCAGGCGAAATAACAGAACTGGCTTTTCCAGCCAGCGCCGTGGGGCGGACAGACCCTGACCAGCCATTGCAGGCTTTTAAAGGAAAGAATTTTAATTTCACCATTGATTACCCTTTACATTGGCGCTACGAAATATCTAATGATATCTGCGGTGCGGTAGTTTTCAGAGGCCCACAGGCAACCATTGATTATCACATTTTCTTGCAGGTAATAAGTTTAGCATCGGTACGGATTGATGGCTTCTATGCCAATCTAGATGATGTCTTTGATATGGTTCAGGGTCACTATGCGTCCATCGGGGGCGAATTGATTGGCTATGAAGAAAGCTTGCCATTTTACATAGAAGATGCAACCTATGATATGCTTTTTGCTGCCTATGTTTGCACTTATGAGAATGCTGACGGCTTTTTTTCCGGCAATGAGTACGTCGATTACCGTGAATATGTAATGATTGTTGACGGGGAAGATGATTACTACTACCTGATCACTTTCGCTTCTCCTGCCGCAGTAATCGATGATTATATCCAATTGGCAGATGCCATACTGGATACTTTTAGACTGGAAACCCGGGAATAGCAAATGCCCTTGTTCTAATAGTTCATAAACTATAGGCGAACTTCGAAGCTACAGGTATAGGCAGCTAACCAGAAGAATTATTGAAGCAGTTAACATGGTGCTGTGAAACGTTTAAACAAGAAAGAGGGGCAATTAAATGCCCCTCCAGTTTTACAGGTAATTATTTAGTTATAGTTTAGTTATTTGTTGCTTTTGATTTGATAGCCAGACCAAGGACCATAAGCATTAGGGCCAGTGCAATAAGCATCTTTTGGCTGTAAAGTCCTCCGGTAAACGGTAAAGCCCGCCTGTCAGAATCAGCCTTTAATAAAGATGCGCCCATGTAATCACCCTGGTAAAGATCATAATGCGATGAAGGGAAGGTTATCCTTGTGTTACCAAGCACCAATTCCTGCAAATCGCCAATATTACTGTCAATATCAGCCAATCCAATGATGACCTGCGTGGAGCTATTGCGAGGTAAGATATAACCTTCCGGAGCCTTGATTTCAATCAGCTCATAATTACCCGGACGCAGGTCACCTATGACCAGACGGCCGTTCTCATCTGTAACCAGATCTTCATAAACCACCAGGCCATTTTCATAAATTAGCCTGAAAAGCGCACCAGGCAAAGGTTCTTCGCTGTTCTCATCTACTTTTAGCAAATCGATTGTCCCGGGAATTAAACTGTTTGCCCTGGTTAGCTCTAAGGTCTCGGTTTGATCTGCAACTACTTCGAAATCTTCCGGAGTTTCATCGAGCAGATAATGAGGTGCAGGCTCCAGTTCAATAAAGCGATATTCACCTGGAAGCAGGCCTGCTACTTCAATTCGACCGTTTAGATCTGTTTCAAGGCGGTCGTAAATGGTATCACCATCAATGTTCTCCAGCCTGAATGCTACCCTGGAAAGCAGAATCGAAGAGTCAAAATCATCGGTCTTGGTCAATCCAACAGAGATAAAAGTATTTACTTTATCCAGTTCAAGGACAGAGATTTGATCTGCCTGAATACTGAATTCAACCGGAGTTGGATCCAGTTGATAGTATGGGGCAGCGGCGATTTCAACAAATACATAATCACCCGGTTCTAAATCAGTAACGTTTATAATCCCGTCCTGATCAGTTGTGTGCTGACCCAGTACTGTCCCGGCACTGTCGCGCAGTTCAAAGACAGCTCCGGCAATTGACCTGTTGCTGTTGCTTTCTGCTGCATCTGTTTTAAGCAGCTGCACATCACGGATGATTAAATCGTTCAGTATATCGACTTCATTTGCAGGAGCATCAATCGTCACTTCCGTCTCTGCAAACCGAACCAGGTAACCATCTGGAGCGGAAACCTCCCTGACATAATAGGTTCCGTAAACAAGGTTTCTAAAGACCAACAGGCCGTTCTCATCGGTAATACCGGTAGCGATCCTGAAATCGCCCGTCTCATGGAAGAGGTCAAATTCAGCCCCGGGTAGCAGGCTGTCATCATTGGCTGAAAGTTTGCGAATAGTCAGGTTGCCTAAATCACCCTCAATGCCTCCCTGGCCGGCTGTGATCCTGACCCTAATCTCCTCCGATGAACCGGTATCGTCAGGCAGGCCGTCCTCAGCGGCATAAAGAGTGGCATTATTCGATACTGCCTGATCATCACCTAACAAGACAAAGGTTTGATAATCAAGGATAAAGGCTTGATCGATGCTATTGATAAATCTGAGGGTAAATGTATCACCCTCGTTAAGATGGTTATCGCTGACAGTTACATCCAGTGTGTAATGCGTATCTTCTTCGAGCCGGGTGCTCTTGGTAAGATTCCCATTCACATCGACGTTAGTA
>PWUG01000305.1 GCA_003562605.1 Syntrophomonadaceae bacterium
CCGAGAACAAGAAGATCGGCGGGGGTATCTATATCAAATAAAAGGCCAAGGGAATGAGGCATTAACTCCATTTCCAGGCCAAGTTGGTCACGCAGGGCCAGCGCCAGGCTGTTATCCGTAACCGGCAGTTCAATGCTGTCTAGATCATGCGGCACCGTGAAGGCAATCATATCAACCGATTGGGTGTTATTAGTATAAACAAATTGCTCCCGACGGAGCAGTTTCCGGCAAACCATGTTCAGCTCTTCTACTGTAATCAGGGGGCATCCGGCACCATTAAAGCAAAAAACCCTGGTCAAACCATGTTCACGAATTATCGCCTGAAGTTCTTTTCCATAATGAAAATTTTCAGGCGCTATGGAGTTAAGAAATACTTCAGCCCCAAGGCGGGACGCCGGTTCAACCAATTCCGGCCGGTTTGTATGCAGATATATTTTATCCAACTCAGGGACCCGGCCCATTTTTTCAAGGTTATCCAGCAGTGCCGCCTGGCGAACCCGGACCATATCTTCTTCTACCTGGCTCTCCGGTTTGGAGCCTTCAAAAACTACAGCACTTACCCCTTTATTCATTTGGATGAGCCTCTTTATTCCGGTTCAATCAGCCCGTAATTTCCTTCTTTGCGCTTATAGACTACATTAACCGCATCGCTTTCAGCATTGGCAAAAACAAAAAAATTGTGCCCCAGAAGATCCATCTGGAGAATCGCTTCTTCAACAGTCATCGGCTTAAGGGGGAAGCGCTTGGTTCTTACAACCTCCGGTAAATCTTCTTCCATCCGCTCTTCAGCTTCAAGGGCGGCATGTTTTTCACTGATGATACGCATCCCTCTATGCCGAAGCGATTTATTCATCCTGGTCTTATACTTCTTAATCTGGCGGTCCAGTTTATCGACAACCATATCGATCGAGGCATACATATCGCCTGTTGATTCCTCGCCCCTTAAGATCAACCCGTTAAAGTTCAGGGTGACTTCAACTATATGTTCATCGCGAATAACACTTAACACTACCTGGACATCGGTTGTATGATCAAAATGCTTATCCAGTTTGCCAAGTTTTTTATGGGCGTAATCGACTAACGCCGGTGTGGCTTCAATGTTTTTACCACGCACATTAATTTCCATTTTTATAACCTCCTGCTGGTTAGTGTAAAACCTATACTACTACAAATAGTATTCCCCAGTCCAGTAAAAATTCCTTCCTTTTTGAATTAGTTAATCCTGGGATTGTAGGCAATCACCGCACCGTGAACTATAGCCCCGTAGTTTTGCAGGACTGCAGCAGCCTCTTTGATAGTTGAACCGGTTGAATAAATATCATCGATCAGCAATACTTCGGAGCCTTTTGGGGGAGGCATGGGACAATTAAAAACATCGCGGATATTCTCAAACCTCTCACGACGGGATAGGGTGGTCTGCGACATGGTATCCTTGTTTTTCAGAAGAATTTTCCGAACCGGCTTTTTAAGAATTTGCCCTGTATGGCGGGCAATCAAATCGCTTTGGTTGAAGCCCCGTTCTTTTTCACGGCACCGGTGCAGGGGTACCGGCACAACCAGGTCAGGGTGACAATGCTGTTGTGCCAGGATTTCAAACCCCAACCAGCGGCCGAGTGGGCGGCCCAGGTAGCGGTGTTTATGATATTTTAAATTATGCAATAAAAAACGCCACTGCTTTTCATAACTGGAAAGAGCAAAGATAGATTGCAGCGGGCTATCAGCCGGACTGCAGGTACATTCAGTCCCCTGCCGGTAAAACCTTTCACAACCGGAGCATAACAGGCCCGCAGGAGAAAAAGTTTTTTCGCAATGGCTGCAAAGAGGCCGTCCCCCGCTCGATGGCAGGATACTTCGACATAAAAGACAGCGGTCGGGATAAATAATGTTAATCAGTGGATCAATCCAGTTCGGCATTATTCGCTTTCACCTGCCCGCAGGCGGGCATCCAGAAAACTGTAGCGTTCTTCAGACCGGTTGTTGCGTACTGCGATTGCCAGGGCTTTTTTACTGCCAACCAGTACGGCCAGTTTACGAGCCCGTGTAATCCCTGTATAAAGCAGGTTACGCTGTAACAGCATATAGTGCTGGGTCAAAACCGGCATTATGATTACCGGATATTCACTGCCCTGGCTTTTGTGAACTGAAACGGCATAAGATAGAACCAGCTCATCAAGCTCAGTAAAATCATAAACAACCGGCCTTGGCTGAAGCAGATCACGAAAAGTTACTATCAGCTCTGCTTCTTCCCGGTCTATCGCGGTAACCAGGCCAATATCGCCGTTAAATACTTCTTTTTGGTAATTGTTGCGTATCTGCATAACCTTGTCGCCAAGGCGAAAGTTTGTCCCTTTGTTTGTTGCCTCTAATTTATCCCGGGCCTGGGGGTTAAGGGCTTGCTGCAGAAGCAGGTTAAGACGTTCTACGCCGGCAGCTGTCTTGCGCATGGGAGTAAGCACCTGAATATCAAGCAAAGGATCGAACGGCCCGTAATTGGGCAGACGTTCCCTGCATAGCTGAACGACCAACTGGGCGGCACACTCCGGATCTTCTTCATGGATAAAAAAGAAATCCTTGTTCTTTACATTAAGGTAAGGCATCTCGCCCTGGTTCACCCGGTGGGCATTGACAATGATCATGCTTTCCCGAGCCTGACGAAAGATGTAATTGAGCCGGAAGCAGGGAATATTACCGGAGTTGATTAGATCTTTCAGGACATTGCCGGCCCCGACTGCAGGCAGCTGATCGACATCGCCGACCATGACCAGGCGGCAGCCGGGCGGCAGCGCTTTGAGCAGGTTATACATCAGCATCAGGTCAACCATAGAAGCTTCATCAATTATAACTACACCGGCATCAACCGGATTTTTTTCATTACGCATAAAACGGAATCCTTCACCTTCGGTGTAGCTGTATTCAAGCAAACGGTGAATAGTAAAAGCTTCTTCCCCTGTTGCTTCTGTTACCCTTTTTGCCGCCCGCCCAGTCGGGGCCGCGAGCAGTACTTTTTGTTTGATCAATTGGAAAATGGTTAGCAGGGCTTTAATGGTAGTGGTTTTCCCGGTACCGGGGCCGCCGGTTACAACAAGTACACCGTTTTGAAGGGCATGCTCCAGGACCTCCAGCTGTTCTTCAGTCAAATGAGAACAATCATGCTTCACCTTCCCGAGAGCCTGGATTATTTCCAGGTCAGTATACTGCCTTGCAAGCCTGCTAAGCTTCAGAACCAGCCGGGCGGATCCCTGTTCGGCCTGGTAGAAAGGGGCATAGTATACAGCTTCACCAAATTCCTGTTCTTCGCGGTAGAGACGCTTCTGCTCTACCATCAAGCGAAGCTGTTCTTCCAGGAACGCTTCTTTTAAAGCCTCTTCCGATACATCGAGAAGTTCTTTAATACGTTCAAAAAGAACTTCGCATGGCAAGTAGACATGGCCCTGTTCGGCTGCCCTGCTTAAGGTATAAGTGATTGATGCCTGTACGCGTTCCGGTGCATCTTCAGGCAGGCCCAATTGGCGGGCTATTTTATCGGCAGTCCTAAAACCAATGCCGAAAACATCTTCAGCCATGCGGTAAGGATTCTCCTGAACCTGCTTGATAGTATCACGCCCGTAGCGACGGAAGAGGCGCATCGCCTGGCCCACTCCGACTCCGTAGCCCTGAAGAAAAACCAGCACATCCTGTACATCTTTGTACTGTCCGTAACTTTTCAATATTCCGGTTGCCTTTTTTGCTCCAATGCCTTCTACTTCCCGAAGGCGGTGTGGCTCGTTTTCCATAATATCAAGAGTGTCAAGGCCGAAATGATTAACAATCCGATCGGCAGTAACAGGCCCGATTCCTTTAATAAGCCCTGAGGATAAGTAGCGTTTTAAACCTTCTTCAGTCGCCGGAATCTGCCTCTCCCATTGATCGACTGCCAGTTGTTTGCCATACCGGTTATGCACCTGCCATTCTCCGCAGACCTGCAGGCTTTCGCCTTCCTGCATCGGCGGAAAGCTGCCAACTATAGTTACTATCTTGCCGTCGCGACAGCGCAGGCTGCCAACGAGGTAAGAGCTCTCTTCACTGTAAAATCTTATTTTTTCCAGGGTTCCTTCCAGATGATCCAGCTGATTGCCCCCCAATCCGACTTCTTCTGCCCAATTTTATCATAAATCTGCCGGGTATTCCCGGTTTACTGCAAATTAGAAGTTGGGGACATGAAGTTGGATAATAAAAGCCAAAAACAAAAAAGCAAATGATCCCCCTATCCATAGCAGGAGGGGGGATCATCAGGTTTTCCATTTTAATAATGTCACCTGCGCATTACAGCACTTCTTGGAGTTGATCTACCTTATCCAATTTTTCCCAGGGGAGATCAAGCTCAGGACGCCCGAAATGCCCGTAGGCCGCCACCTGCTGGTAAATCGGACGGCGCAAATTAAGATACTCGATTATCGCGGCCGGCCGCAGATCGAAATGCTTGCAAACCAGGTCCTCAATAACATTAACCGGCACTTTCTCGGTGCCAAAAGTTTCCACCATCACGGAAACCG